>JAFIEW010000043.1 GCA_020832375.1 Cyclobacteriaceae bacterium | reverse complement strand
CATCGCCACAAACAGCAAGATCACTCCCTGCATCGGCGGTGATTTCTTCAAAAATCTCGATTTCTATTTCTTCGAAAGCCTCCTCGCACGGACTGCCTGCCTCAGCAGTTGATGTAAAACGAAGCGTATATGTTCCGGGCTCAGCATTCTGTGCATCAAGTTCAGCCTCATAAGAAGTACCGCTTGTGTTGGTGGTGGCACTAAGGGATAAATTCCCTAAGTCAGGTCCACTAACTAAAGTCCATTCACCTGTTTCAGTTGAAATTCCTACATTACCCAACAGGGTCAGGCTGCTTTGTTGACAAAGTTCACTATTTTGAGAGGGGTCAATCGTGGCTGAAGTCGCTTGAAAAATACTGAAAGCAACAGATTCGCTGACCGCCTCACAACTAGTTCCCGGATCATCGGATTCTAAAATAAAAGTTAAGGTCTCCCCAATATCTCCGGAAGCAATGGTGTATGAGGCTGTAGCAACTCCACCTGAATTATTTGTGCTTAATATATTAGCAGGATCAATACTACCTACATACCAAGTACCTGAGTCCGCTCCTCCGCTTATTGCTCCTGATAGTTCAATATCTTCATCATCGCTACAAATATCACCCCCTGGGGTTGCACTTAAATCAAGCTCAACGGGAGGATCTATAAAAAAAGAAGTTGTGAATTCATAAGTCTCTCCCGCACATGCACTGCCCGAAGGTGGACTCACTGACAATTGTAATTCAATGGTTGCGCCAAAATCAGATACGACCGGATTGTATGTAGCTCCATTTTCAGTTTCTTCTGTAATTGAGCCCGCACCATTAAGTACCGTCCAGCTTACATTGGTAAAAGTCGTATTGTCAAAATCTACGGTAATATCAACCGATTCATCTCCACAAGAATTCGTAAGATTATTTAAAGTGAGGCGTGGCACTTCGTCCACCTGAACTTCAATTTCATCCGTAGTTTCGTCGCAAGGATTGCCTGTGCTCGGTACTGCACGCAGAGTGAAAATAAAAGTTGAGCCTTCATCATCTGTGTCCGGTGTAAACAATGCGGTAACTTCACCTGTACCCGAATCATATGCCTCATCAGAAAGAGTACCCTCCACACCTGTAGGTAGCTCCCAAAATGCATCTTCCAAATCTCCTGTTACTATTCCGCTTAAAGCCAAAGTGCCATCACCACAAACCTCTAAATTATCACCTGCATCGGCGGTAACTCTCTCTAAAATATTAAGAGTAATTTCATCATTACCAGCACTACATGGCAAACCGGGATCATTGGTTACTACTGTGAAAATCACTGGTCCGCCGGCAAAGTTTGGGTTGATATTGAAAGTCGGGTTTTGAACCCCCGCATTTACAAAAGTTCCGGCATCAATAGGGTCTGCTGTCCAAGTTCTTGAGGTAGTACTCGTTTCTTCGGTGGAAAAGATAATTTGTCCTCCAGCACAAAATTCGGTGTCTTCTTCAGGTTCGTCAATTGTGACAATAGGACTGGCATTAATCCTGATCAACTCTAGAAAACGTGAAGTCTGGCAACCATCATCTCGGGTGTAAGTAACCTCCAGCTCAACGATATCTCCGTCATCAAATCCATCAGGATCGAAGGTAACACCATCAGAATCCATACCAGGACCAGCAAAAGTAAAAGTCCCGCTTACATTATTATCTACAGTAATATTAAAATCTTCGTCAAAGTTGATATTGAATGGATCTCTTGTATCACACACCTCCACTGGTGTTGAAAAGGCTCTTATTCTGGGTGCTGTTTTGATTGTAACATCCACCTGTTCAGTGACCTCGCAACCATTAAAAATAGCGGTGACTTCAAGCGTTGCAGTTAAATTTGATGCGCCGGCTGTATTATTGGCGGGCGCATTAAAAAAGATAAGATCACCACTACCATCGGATAGTCCAATATTATCACCAGAAACAGTGTAATCAAAATTAGAAGCACCACTGGAAAAATCTCTCAAGTCGATCAGCACACTTTCGCCACCGCAAAATTCAAAGTCGGCCGATGTAAAATCAAGATTGGGGCTTGCGATGACATTAAAATCAATACGCACACCTTCGCTTAAGCAGCCATCAACTGATGAAGTAACCCAGACGGTTTGAGTTCCAGCATTATTTTCTAATTCTAATTGAGATGCTGATGGGTTTGATAAGCCGCTGGCAGATGCAATTTCATTGGTTAAACCTTCATCTTTAAAATATAGTAATCCGGTACCACTGACTGAAATAAAATCTGATGAAAAAGTATCTTCAAGGTCTTCCCCCAAACAAAAATCGTTAGAAACTTCATCAAAAGCGAAAGTGGGATTAGCAGGGGCTGTTTTTACTTCAACTTGAGCTACGGTTGCTACTTCCAAACCTTGCACACAGCCAATGGCTACAGAGGCGGTTATATTAAAAGTCCCCGCTGAGGCATCAACATTTCGAACTTCTATTCCCGTGATGGTAAAATCATCTTGGACACTAGTATTACCATTTAAAAATAAGAAGATGGCATTTGACTGTACGTTTTTACTTGATAGCGTTATATCACTAGTCGAAGTAACACCTACACTGTTACCCGTTCTTCTAAACTGAAGCCCATCAGGAAGCTCTAGAATTACCGCAAAGGAAGATGGATTTTCACCATTAATGGCATTATTATTATCTCCTGGCTCTTGAATTGTGATATCTCCCACGGTTTCAAAGCCTGATTCATTGGGACAAAGATCAACCACATCAGGTTGAGTAATGATAACATCATTCCCCGAACAATCCTGAGCGTAGCCATAAAAGGAGCTGGCAAGTATAAATATCGAAATTAGTATTAAGTGCCTCAAATTCTTAGTGTTTACGATTTACAAAGATAAAAAAATAGCAAATGCTTCTTCGAAAATTCGATAAAAAATTAAAACTCAACTTTAGATAATCCTATAAGAGAGTTTTCATTTCTAAAGTCCAAAGTTTTTAAGATGTAGAGATGATTTCCTTCGATCAGCATACGGTTTAACTGGTCGCTTCCTTGACCTCCGATGTTTAAAATCGGCTCTTGTAAAAAAATATCACGTAAATCATTGAGTTGAAATACTCGGATATCTCTGTCTTCTGTAGCCTCGCTTACCTCTACACCAATAAAAATTTGAGTACCTCTTTCTATGTAGGCCACTACATCAGCGTCCACAGATAAGTTTATTTGATCAATGACATTTAAATCTCTAGGCCTGATAGACCATTTTGTAAGAATGGGCTCCTCATTGTTTGCTCTTTTTGAGAAAATTTCAATTCTACCGTCGCTCACAACTTGCATCAATTGAATATCATCATTTCCCATGGAGCCGTAGACACGCTGATCAATTTCAACAAGGTTTTCGGAAAAAGCAGCTAAAAAAAGGTTTCTCCCCGCCGTATTTTCCGCAATTTGAGTGGTAGAGCCTACTGCAATGAGCTCATTGGCAGCTTCAAGCCATACAAGATTAAAAGCTTGCATTGCATTAGAGTTTGAAAACACCCTTCGTCTTTGTCTTTCAAAATCAATGTTAGATAATTTATCAATGAAAAGCTTTCTTTGTGTTCCATTAATCAAATTACCCAAGACATAAGCTTCTCCATTACTTGAAAAAACTAGATCTTTTGCTTGAAATATATTGTTATCTTCCTCATTTGGCATGTAGATGATTTCTTGAATTATTTCGCCCTCAGCATCTAACCTTAATATACCATAAAAGGACTGTGAGTTA
This sequence comes from Cyclobacteriaceae bacterium, assembly GCA_020832375.1. GTDB lineage: Bacteria > Bacteroidota > Bacteroidia > Cytophagales > Cyclobacteriaceae > JAFIEW01. The sequence goes on along the minus strand of JAFIEW010000043.1, from coordinate 24,313 downwards.
AGGGATTCTCTAGTGTTAAATAAAACAAAACGTTCATTTTGATAACTTACAATTTTTTCTGCCTCAGACCTGCCAAGCCCAAAAAATCTTGAATGATTTAAAGAAACACCCAACTCGTTGGTTTTAATGACCAAGACTGCTGTAGAATCATTATTTGAGAGCCTTTCATTACCAACAATATAGGCAAATTGATTATCATCGAGCAGAAAATCTACCGCTTGCTGTCTACTTCCACCCCCAAATAGTCTAGAAAAAACATCTTCATCTCCCTCACCTAAGGAACATGCACAGCATAAGAGTGTGGAAAAAATACATACAATTTGGATATACCTTATCATTTCTTCAAAAATTTATATACTGGCTTTCTCAGGTAAACCCCTAAATGAAGATTCGCTAAGAAAAAATCATCATCAATAAACCCAAAGTCTTCCATCATATTCATGGAGTTAATAAACCGATCGGAAGGTCTTTCAAAATGCTGAAACTGTTGTAAATCATGCTGCAGATGAGCATAAAAACCGTAATAGATACCAGCAAACTTATACTCTACAGTAAATTGAGCCATCGCAAAAGGCATGATCATTTGTCTGTAGGATGTGGAGGAAATACCGCTTGCAGTTATGGTTTCGGCAAATACTCTTCTATTAGTACGCTCGAGCTGTCTGAATTCTGAAGACAGATTCCAGCTTACACCAGCACCTATGCCAAAATGGTATGATAAAAATCGAGATTTTCTGACTTTGTAGTCTAGCAATAATGGAAATCTTGCAGCGGCAATTCTCTCTTGACCTATCACTGACTGTACTGGTGATAGGACATCAAATGCGTCAGTGTTAATATCCAAATCAAAGCCATATCTACTGAGTACAAAACTAGGAGCAAGTGTTAAAAAAAACGACTTAGACAACGGCTGGGTAAAAGAAAATCCGGCATGAAAGCCTGCCAGTGGTAAATAGCTTTTTGCAGATCGTTCACCTGTAGGTGAGGCTGAAAAAGACCGATAAAATGAAGGTGAGGCAAAAGAACCTCCTGCATAAAAGCCGAAATAATGTATCGGCTCTGTACGATACTGCCGGTAGAGTTCTATTAACTCTACTGGACTATTTTCAGTGTTGATTTCAACATCCGGATTTAACCTTAGCATGGCAAGCATTGCTTGCTTCGCATCATCTTCCTTGTTGATGTTAAGATAGGTCAATACTAATAATCTATAGGCCCTTTGTTTTTCTTGTGTTGTTTGTAATTCATCCACACAATTCATTAAAATATCAGGAATATCGTAAAGCTCACCAGATCGATATTTATTTTCAGCATCAATCAGAGCACGCTCACAATTATCTTGCGCAATAGCACTCCAACTGACTGAGATGAATAAAATAAAAAGTATTATGTTTTTCATTAATTTCATTACTATCGATTTCGCATATTTAGCGGCTTAAAGGGTATATCAGGGTCCACAAATCGGTTCCACTCTTCCTGCGTTATATCTCTTTCGATGAAAGATGTCAAGGAAGACGATAATGTTTGAGCGGACAGTGGATACACTCTGAAAATACGATCTCTACATCCGGCATAAATAAGATCAGAAGTTTGATCAATACTAATGGTTACCACCCAGCTATCACTCTCATCAATGACAATAGGAAATTTATCAGGGTCATCTAAGTTCCAAATTCTTACAGTACCATCAGTACTTGAAGAAACGAGCTGATTATTAGGCTCGTGAAACACTAGATCTGTGACAATCCTATTATTATGCCCTACTAACTGGGATTGACTTTCAATACGAAAATCTTCATTAATTTTCAGTACAGAAACATTACCTCTTTTGTCTCCTATTGCTATTTGATTAGCGGATGAGCTTAGCGCTAAAGAGTGAATAACAGCATTTTCTCTATTCACCAAGGTATGAAGCAATTCTCCTTGCTTAAGGTCCCATACGCGTAATTTACCATTTTCTTCTCCGGAAAATAGATGATCACCCTTGGTAGAAATTCTAAAGATAAAAACCCTAGAGTCTGTACTAATAAATTCACTTAATTGGAAAGATTTATCATACCTGTATATATTATTGTTTGAAGTTGATACATATAAGTCACCTTCATTCGTAATTTCTGCATGATAAAGGTAAGATGCAGGCACATTGAGCTCTGTTCTGGATTGAGAGGTCTTGTCGTAAATAATCACCCGATTTCCTGCAGTAAGACCAATTACTTTACTGCCATCAGGGCTGGCATTAATTTGCTTAAAGTAACTATTGGCCTGAAGAATAATTCTTTTTGAGGGATTCTCTTCTTTCAAATCCCATTGATAGATAATCCCTTCAGTTCCAGTAGAAAACAAATACCGATCAGCGACTAATACTGAAGACTTTACATTGGTAATGCGACTATCAAAAGCCTCATAAAAATCATTTTGATTGACCTTGATTGCCTCAAATAGCCCATTATAAATTGTGTTTTCATATCGGTCACCACCGTTTTCGTTATTAATTTTATAAGCAAGCTGAGCGAGTATACTTTGAAGCTGCTGATTACCGTCGATTCGAGTAGACTGAATTGCCATTGCTCTTGCTATCGAGGTGAGTCTTAGTTTTTGTGCATTTTCCTCAGAGAGCTCCGCTCTCCTTCTTTGCATCAAAGCAGAATCTTTTTGTATTTCCGTCATTCTACGCGATTGTTCAGCTTCGAGAGATTTTTCTTCTGCCAAAAAGCGTGATCTTTCTGCTTGCTGCCTTGCAATCTCAGCTTCTATGGCATTTTGCTGTGCAGTCTGGCTACTCCTAATCGCCCGCTGATTCGATAAGTTTGCTAGTCTACTTTGTTCTTGAGCTCTTAATCTCGCAAGTTGCGCATCTTCGGCACTTCGTTGAGCTCTTTCCTCATTGAGCATGGCTTGACGCGTCTGTTCGTCAGCTACCTGTTTTTGATAAAAAGCAAATAGCAAACCTATAAATGAAATAATCACAGCTAAGCCTAAAATAGTTGCGACAATTTGAGAGGTACGAAGTTTTTTCCTTTGAATCGTCTCCGCCATTTCGAGCTCCTCTTTATAAGTCTCTTCAGAGAGATTCAAATAACTAATCGACATCTCAAAATTACTTGCATACTGACGGGCCCAACTCAAAGTAGGCTTGTATTTATTTCTCCATTCAATAGCTACCTGCAGCTCAGGAGGTCTCATTAAAGACACATTCCCTTCATGGTATCTCTGAGCTGATTCACTTAGATTAAGGTATACGTCGGCAGAAAGCGCTTCTTCGTCAACCCACTTTTTAAGCTTATACCAAACCCTCATTAAGGATTCATGAGAAATATCAATAATCGAATCACTGGTTAAAGTTACGCCCGCAGCCGGCATTAATAAAGCTCTGCCTTCTTGTCTAAATTTCTCTACTACTTCAATAACTTTATCATGAGTAGTGTCTGCAATGGTAGCAATTTCATGCAGAGAGGTAGGACGACGCACTCCATCGCCCTCTGCAATTTTTTCTGTTATCGTCTTGAATAAGACTTCACAGATCTTTTGCCTTTCCTCATCCAGTTCGAAAAAGGCTTCGTCTGCATGTCTAGATAAGGCCTCTGAGGTGGTACCGATAGCCTCATAATGTATGAGATCGATGGGGTCTTTGCCTTGTGCATTTTGTCGCCAATAATCATATGTCCTCATCAACGCATGCTGAAGAACCGGTAATTGATCAGGCTGATCACCAAGGTCATTGAGTAGTCTTTGTGTCAAACGATTGGTTATATCGGCACCAGCTACAGATATTGGTCCCTCTATGACGAGTCGCTTTTGATCTCTATCCATTTGAGGAATAAGATAGTGGCTTTCGTTGATCTTGTTGGTCAAGGCTGGATAACGCTCGCAATCACCCAAAAAGTCTGAACGCATAGAAAGCGCAATATAAACTGGGCAAGACCTATCTTGAATCACGTATAGTATCTTGTTGATATAAGACTGTATTAAATTTCTCTGCGAGAAATCTTTGCTATCTTGATATCTGAAAATCTCTTCAAACTGATCTAAATACAAAAGCACATTGTGCCCCTTAAGCTTTTTAATACTGTGATACAAATGAGCAATCCCTTTTCTACTTCTATTTAAGATAGCTTTTGCAAGTAGGGCATCGTTACCCGACTCGGATTTAATATCAAACTCTAATAAAGGGGCAAAGGCTTTTGCTAAATTTTCTATTGGATTTAATCCAGGCCGGGCGGTGACAATAACCCATGGCTTCCGATCGGTACCAACGAAGCCAGAATATAAAATAGGAATAACACCCGAAAACATCAATGAAGACTTTCCAGTACCACTGCTCCCTAGAATTGAAACAAACTTATTCCTATTTAGGATATCTATTACCTCATCACTTTGACCCTCTCTACCAAAGTATAGATAACTTTCATTCATTTCAAAAGCTCGTAAACCCGGAAATGGATTGTTTCGAGATAACTTCACGGGTAAGTCACCAAGCTTCAATATTTTATTTTTATCTTGCACTTTTCACCTTAAGTATAAAGTTTTCCAAATCTTTCGCTTGCTTTTCTGGGGATGACGATATCCATTCGATATCATCCAAAACATCTTCTCTTAAATCCACTGAATCAGGCGCTATAATCGCCAAGCTCAAAGCCTCCAATCTACCTAAGCCAATTGATTTCTTTACTTCATTTACATTGGCCCACAGCCAATTATAATTATTGCCATCATACAATAATATACAGGCCATAGCCCGCTTTAATAAAGACATATGAAAATTTCGATTTTCAATCGCCGAATGATCAAAATCAAGCTCTTCCACATCTAAGCCAAACTTTTGAGCCTGTATGTTAATTCTTTTTTTAATCTCATGGTTATCACTAAAAGAGCTTATCAGGTATATTAATGGCTGTACTCTTTCTTCTTTTATAGCGATATTTAACTTCTTATCAAGTAATATATCTTTAAACTCCTCGATGGCACAATTAACTGTTTCAATCTGATCTTCTTCCTTCAACTTTTGTCGCATAAGATAGAAAGCATTTTCATTTTTAGCATCTGCTTTCACTTCTGAATTAAACCATATGAACCTCTTGATATCCTTGTCTTCAAGGTTTAAATCTATTGAACCTTCGGAATCAATAAATTCCTCAGGAAAGTGAATCGCATATTCTGATTTATTTAAAAAATAAGCAATTCTATTTTCTAGATGCAATATTTCTGTGGAATGATAATGATCCGGAAGCACCTGAAAACCAAACGATTCCAGTTCCATTACTAGACTGTTTCTGTACCTTTGCTGTGCATCATCACACTTTCCTAAATATACAGACTTCCCTGACTTAGGGCGCCAATCCGAAGTAGCATCCCACCCTATCGCGTTCAAAATATCGATTACAAGAGAACCTAAAGATTCCCAATAATAATCTTTTTGATCCTCAACACTGCTTGCACTAATTGTTTGATAGTTATCAGAATCGCTGGATACATAAAAATAATAATACTTGCCCATAGAGATACTCACGGGTATCATAGATTCTTTGATTGGTGCCTTTAGCACTTTAAATAATTTGCGGTTGAGGCTATCAAGGTTATACTCCAGTTCCTGTTCTATACGTTTGACTTCGTTTCTTACATTGGTAGAGGAAGTAAAAGAAGGCGACAAAACATAAACTGTAGCATCAAAGCGAGTCAGTAAATCTTGCTTTACACGATTGGTAGAGTCTAAATGCAGCTCTATATAACTCTCCTCAGTATAAAGTTCTAGACACTGCAAAAGATGCTTTGCAAAGGTTTCAACCCATCCTTTTTGATCTGTGCTAAAGCTCAAGTCATCAACCTCTGCATACTTAATTCGGATATATTTCTTATCTGCTTTCAAAGGTATTATCGTTTATTTTACACCCAACCACCAAAATATCGTCTGTCTGAGGATATTCACCCATCATCCAATCATCCAATCGATCTTGTAATACTTGTTTTTGATATATCATCGGGGACTTGTGTATCTCTACAAGTAACTCTTTAAAACTTTTAACTAAAAATTTAAAGTTTTCAGGACCTCCAAATTGATCCTGATATCCATCTGAAGCTAAGTATAAAACAATTTCGTCCCCCTGATTAAAAGGAACCCTATGCGTAGTAAAAGCTTCTAATTTTTTCCTTTTTTGTCCTCCTATTGGTGACTTATCACCTTTAATCGTATGCAGTTCACCGTCTTTTAAATAAAAAAGAGGGTTTTTAGCACCAGCGTAGTGGATCGTTTTCTTTGTTTTATTGATAGTACAAAGGCATAAATCCATACCATCATTGATCTTTGTCTCTTCATATCGTACTGTTTCAAGCAAATCATGATCTAAAGAGGTAAGTATTTGCCCAGGATCAATTATCCCCTTAGCCTTTACTATGGTATTGAGCAATTGAATTCCTACCACACTTACAATAGAACCTGGCACTCCATGACCTGTGCAGTCAACAGCGGCAATAATGAAAATATCATCTCCCTCATCATTGATTACCTTTGCTGACCAAAAGAAGTCTCCACTTACTTGATCTCTGGGTATAAAAAAAACGAAAGCATCATCAAATTCAGTAATAATAGACTCTTCAGCCCCCATAAGTGCCTGTTGAATTCTCTTGGCATAATTGATACTCCCCTGAAGCTTTTCTGTGGTTATCTCAATTAAATCTTTTTGTTTTTTAACCTGCTCGCCGGTAATTGATAATTCATACTTTTGAGCCTCGATTTGACGATTTTTATCCTGTAATTCAGTTTTTTGGGCGTTAATTAATTGATTTACTTGTCGTAAATTTTCAGATTCTAATATTTGCTCATGACTTCTTCTTTCAAGCTTCGCTAATTCTCTTTCGTACTTCACTTGCGCTTCACGTGATGATTTAGTCCTATAGCTATTTAATGCCCTCAACAATAGGATCAAAAAGAATATAATAATCAATAGAAGTAGTCCTAAAAACCAATACTCTTGATAGAAAGGTCGCGAGCGATTGATGTGTAATAGGTACTCATCTGAAACAACACCTTCAGCAGAAGTATATCTTACTGCTAATCTAGATAGCCCAAAAGGAAGGTTACTTACAGCTATAAAGTTGCCAGTCTTGGATGTCTGATAGGTTGCTCCATTTAAAGAAAAGGATAATTCTGGTGCTTGAGTAATGCCAAAGTAATTTGGGTAAAATTTCATTTTGATCAGCTGCTGATCTGTCGATAGATTTATCGTATCTCCCAATAAAACATCTTCTAGAGCAGTAAACCCCTCACCATCTTCTACCACTAACTCATCCAAAATTACTTTTGGTTTTTTAAGATCGGCAAGTACTTCGAATGAATTGAAAACATGAATCTTTCGATTACCTATAAGCCAATAACTACCATCGAATTTTGTAAAAACACCTTTTAGTTGTGGATCGATATCAAATGCTCTATTGTTGAAAACAAATTCTGTAGTAAGTTCAATTTCTTCCTCTACAAGGCGATAGGATATAACGAAAAGATTGGATTCTGTCTGAATCCAAATGCTATTGTCATAAACCTCGAAAAAATGAGGTTTTGATTTTATTTTATTGTCAGTAACAATCAATTTTGTTTGGCTATCAAAATGAAGATTAAGCTCATTGGATGGGGAAAGGCTAATAAACTTGCTTGAACTTAAGGCTCGCAAAGCTTGAGTTCGTGTTCGAGTGGGAAAAAGACTTTCTTTGGATAAATTATCGGCACTAATCTGAAACACAAGATTGTCCTTTGATTCACAATAGATACGATCACCCATTACAGACCAATGCATATTAGACTTTACCTGGATGCCCAAATTTAAAAATTCTCTTTTTATAATATCATAACACCATAATACATTGTCATCCCCTAAAAAAAACCATTTGTTTTTCAAAAGTTTAATCAAACTTGGTTGTGATGATATTGAAAGATTAACTTTTCCTTTTCTATCTTTTACAAAAAGTCCTTTTTTCTGATTATATTGAAGAGCTAGGTAGTCTTGATTTATTGCAATAGCACCTTGAGTGTTGGGAATTTTAGTCTGTTCTATCCTATTTAATCTGTTTATCTTTATAAGTTCAGAGTTGTCATATAAGTTAATAAGAGAATCACCTGACTGGGTAGCAAATAAAATTTTGCCATCACCAGGAAGATGTTTATTAGGTCTAAAATGCAAAAAGGTGAGGGACAATGGTATGAATTGCAAATCAGTATTTGAATACAACCACAGGTCACCTTGCACAGTGGGAGTCAAGCCTTCAACTAAATGAATGCTTAAACCTTCGCTTTGAGTGATTTTAAAAGTATACCCACCATCAACCACTATCGCACCATCATCTTTAGAAAAAATCCAGAAACGACCATTAGCTACCTCTTTCATATCTACTACTTGATTAGGATCAAATGAATGATTAGCATAGCGCTCAATTTGATTGGCACCAATAAACCTATATACTGTTTGGTCAGAGAGTAAAAAAAAGCCGTTGCTAGAAGCACTAACTTTTTTGATATGTAGTTGATGCTCAACTTTATTTACTTTTTTTGGAACAGAATAAGTGTAAAGTTGCGTAGGTGTTGTAATTAATGTGAGAGAATCATATCCTATCAAGTGATTTATTTGACCATTAATTGATGATAGGGAAATGGGAGTACTATCGTCATCCCACGATTTGAAATATAGTTTATTATCTGATGTCAAGTAGGTCATACCTAGCTCTGATAGAGTGAAGTCGTCAACGCCCCCCACAACCAGCTCCAAATCAGAAGATTCGGCATCAAAAAGTAGTATATTTTGATTCGCTAATATATAAAATTCATTAGGGAATATAGCAACAGTTTCAATTTTACTAATATTTGTGGTACTTGGCCAAGTAAGTGATCTGTGCAATTCCCTAGAGTCAAAAGAGTAAATTCCATTGGATGAGAAAATTAAAAGATTGCCATCTTTAGCCTCTTTGACCTGTGAAATACTACCTATAGACTGCCCCTCGAATGAATAGAATCGAAAAGGATAGTCTTGAGCACCTAACTGAAAAGCGTGCAAAAAAATAAAAATACAGAGAATAAATATGCAATTGAGCTTCATGATTTGCTTGGCTTGCAGGTATATGACATTAATATTTTGCTTATGCTAAGAATAAATCTCTGAGAGTTGTTGGGTGATCATCTTCAGAGATCGGTCAAATTTAGGGATTTTTATTACTTTTCCATGATATTTTTTGTTTTTAATAATGTGCATAAAGCTGAGATATTCGATTCGTGCTGTTATGACCTCCCCCTCATGGTCTAATCTGTAGGTTATACCCATATTATCCAGTAAAAAAGACATGTCTACCACATCACCCTTCTCGAAAGTCTCCTTTTCGTCAAATTGGCTAGAAATCGTTAATGTACCTTTTAAAATAATAAGGACATACTTGATTGAAAAGAAACTAAACCTTAAGTCTTTCTTTGAGATTGGGTTTAAAAATTCAAATTGAATATGAGGCTTTAACTTCAGTAATTCCTCGTCAGAATCAGCAAGCCATGGTGTGTTTTTTCTCAACATCTGCATTAACTCATACCTATCTGTTGCACTAGGCCTATCAAGAGGCTCAATAAAGGATTTTATTCGTTGACGGCCTCCTTTATCTAATCGATTCAAATGGATTAGATAATGATCAAATGCATACTTATATAAGATTCTGAATGCTAGCTCTTGTATCCAGAAATCCTTCTCATAAAGAAAAGACACAAAAAACAGGGGAATACCATCTCTTAAATAAGGAGAATAAGCTCTTAGTGCTTGTTCTTTTGCGCACTCGCCAACAATACCGATTTCAGACTTTAAAATTAATCCTAATACCTCCTTTTCTGTTTTTGCTTTTACTAATACCAGCTTATTAGGGTAATCTGCCTGTAAAACCTTTGCCAAACTTTTATTTGACTCAGTCAGGATTAACTTTTTTATTTTACTATTGATAACAACAGGTAGGTACAAATCACACAAGAAGACAGCGGCAAGCTTATTTGAAAAGCCCCCTTCCGGAGAAAAGCCATCCTGTAGAATAGTTATATTTTTTTTAGGCACATAAAAAGTAAGTAGCAAAACTAAATCATTTAGTAGCGCTGAGTACTTGTTCAATAAAATTTTATGTATTTTAGGATTAAGGGGACGAATTCTAAGTACCAATTCCTTCAAGTAGGCAATATTGGCAATATGATCTGCGATTACCTTATTAAAGCTAATCTGTAGTCTTGATTGGGATCTTCTATTATAGTTTTGTGACAGAATAATAGCGGATCTCACGCTTAATACAGGTCGGTTTTCATTAAGTAACTCTATTGTAAAATCTATCCCGTCTTCGCCCATTTCCGACAGCAACTCTAGCAGCCTGTACAAAAAAAAGTTATTGCCTTTGTCTCTGTACCTTGCAGCTCTTAGATACGGGATAACTTCCGAGCCAATTTGCTGAATAGCTTCACCGCTCAGATAGGTAAACTCTGGCATAGAGAAGTACTCTACCAAAAGTGGAAAATGATTTTTTTCGTAGGCTACGGGCAAAATTCGGATAACTGCTTTTTTAAGTTCGGGACGCGAATCATTTAATATAAGAGGTATCAAATGATACTTTTTATTGATTAGAGCTAAACGAACAATAGCCTTCATCAATAAAATATCATCCACCTCATTGAGAGCTTTTAAATCACTGATATAAGGAAGTGCATTAGCATTTAATTTTTTTAACTTTTTAATAGCATAGTTCATACTTGCCTTCCTATTAGGGTCACTAAACGTGATCGTCTCAAGCTCTTCAATTTTATCTACCAATGGTATTTGCATCACCATGCGTAAATAATAAGGAAAGTCTTCTGAACTGACATTAATCAAGATATCAGATGGTTGGTGTGATACCTTAAAAAATGAAAATGAATTATTATCAATCTCCTTTTTGGAAAGACTGCTGAAATTTGATGTCTCTGAGGTGAGTTTATCTTTTATGTAGAAATAAAGCGTGTTATCAATAAAGACGTGTAAAATTCCAATACCAACAAACAGATAAATAATATCAATTCCAAAATTTTGAAAATCTAGTGAAAACGGATCAAAAAAAGAGTATCCTGCTCCCATCAAGAAAGCAAATGAAATGAAACTGTAATAGACAGCATAATTAATTTTCGATAATCTAAAAAATTGATGATATGAAGTAACCACATCTAATTTAAGATATAGTAAGGTAGGAAATGAAATCAATACAAACATGATCCCCGAAAAAACATCAATTATTACGCCGCTAAGAATATCAGATTCAACTTGAAAAAAAACTAAAAATATCAACGCTAAGACAAGAATTGAAGTAATCAGCGTATTGAGAAAAACGAAAATTTTAAAACTAATGAAACGAAGAATGTACTTCATACTTCGTTTTAACTGAAAAGCCAAGATTAAAACCAGTAAAACTAAAAATATATTGGTATAGGAGAAGTAAGATAAGCCCTCTCCTTCATGCCTCAAAAAGTTTAAATAAAAAATAATACCAAAGGCAAATGCATTAAGCACTGCTGAGGTAATGATAAAATTTTTGAACAAGTGCTTCATTATTAGATGGCAGTTAATTATGAGGATGGGGTGGAATATATGATTCAATACACAAGCAAGCTCTACTCATCATATTTTATCAATTTTCTCTATAACTGAGTAACCGAAAACTTGAATCGCTTTATACAAAGGTTACATTTACAACACCCCCTAGTGCTAATATAATCTACTAATCTACATATTTTATATTAAATAATCCCAAATGTTTTCTAGAAAGTAATATAGAGAAGAATTAAGTGCGTACATTTGATTTTTAGAAAATTATTGTTCAATTTGTAATCATATTCACTTATAAATAAAGATTATGGATCCACTAGAAATACCAGCCAAAGAGGCCAGCCCATTTATAAAGTTCGATCCCGCAGGAACCCTTGAAATAAGAGGTAAATCGTTTGATGAAGAGGTTGTATCTATTTACGCAATGGTACTTCGTAAAATTCATGAATACGGAAATACAGGAAATGACCATTTAAATGTAAACTTTTTCTTAAAATACTTTAATACAGCTTCTTCAAAATGTCTTTTTGACTTGCTAAATGCCCTAAAAGATTTACAAGACAAAAAAAATATTACTATCAAAATGAAATGGAGCTATCAAGAAGAAGATGAAGCAATGAAAGAAGAAATAGAGGAATTCAAAGAAGAAATTGATCTTGATTTTGAAATTACGCCAGAAGAAGGGTTTTATAGATAATCTAAGATCTAAATCCAACAGGATGAAAGCATTAAAAGGCCTTAATAGGCCTTTTAATATGCTCAAACCATTAAAACTTTTATCCTTTCAATGACAATACTCTTCATTAAAAAACTAAAACACCACTCTCATGGTCGTTCCGCTCACCGAACTTGAGAGACAGGTTATAGTAGCCCCATGAAAAGTTAAAATTTGCCGAGTTAATGCCAAACCTAGACCATAACCACTTTTTTTAAGTTTGGACTCCGCTCTATAAAATAAATCAAATACTCTTTCTTTATCTTCCTCAAGAATACCTTGCCCCTCGTCCTTAAAATCAATCGTCAATTTACCTCCATCCGAAGAGAAGGCTACTTCGACAGTGCTATCCTCTCCTGAAAACTTTAAGGCATTTTCAAATACATTTTTCAAGGCTATCTCTATCAATTGTGGATTTCCTCTCACTAGTAAAGCATCAGGATCTGACAAGCCTTCAAATAATACTTTGACCCGCCTCCTTGGAAATACCTTCATCAATCGGTCCTTAACATTATCAAAAATTTCATCAATCCGAAACTCAAACATTTGTATGTTTTCCGGACTTTGGTTGATTCTAGCCAAATTCAATAAGCCCTCTGTCAGTTCGCTCAACTTATTCACCTCCTCTTGTACACTCTCTAATACTAGCTTGGCATCACCAGCGCTATGATTACCCATTAGAGCTGCCTGTAGCTCTGTAGATATTGCAGTAAGAGGAGTCTTCAACTCATGAGAGGCATTGGATATGAATTCTCCCTGCATGGCAAAGCTCTTCTGAAGGCGCTCCAACATCTTGTTGAAGGCTTCCGATAGTTCCGAAATCTCATCCTTACCACTGCCCGCATTAATTCTGCGAGAAAGTTGATCAGCTCCAATCAACTTCGCTTCGCGCACCACCTCTCTGATTGGCAAAAGTGCCTGTCTAGCAAATAACTTGCCCGCCATGAAAGTAATTAACACACCTGCAAAAAAAACAATGAAAAGAACCAAACGAAGGTTTTCAATGACTTTCATACCCGACTCATCAACCCCTGATGCCACAATGATAAAGTCTCCCTGATTATCCTCATAAAAAATACCGTGATATTGCCGATCGCCATTTCTGTAATTCAGTTGGCGCTCCTCTTTTATTCGATCAAAATATTCGCTTGCTAAGGCGGTCTCTTCACCTGTAAACACCTCTTCATTGTCCATGCTGAATACGCGGGTGATTTCCGTAGGCAACTGCCGCACATACCGTTGGCGATACCTTTCGAGTCTTTCAGCGCTTATTTCGTCGGCCTCTAAGAATAGCGTTGCTGTCACAAATGCTCTAGTCCTCAGCTGATCATAGTATTCCTTTTCCACAAAAGAGGATGAAAAATAGTAAATCACCCAAGACAATAGCGTAAACAAAATAGCAAAAATCAAGGTGAACTGTAAGGCTAATCTATTTTGAATACGCATGGCTCTATTTCTTTTTTTTTCTGTGGGATGAGGGTAGAAGACTGACGATAGCTGAATTTGGTTATCAAATTTAAGTCAAGTGTAAGCTTAATAAATATGCTTTTTTCTTCAACTCTTAACAGCCTTTACGAAAACGTTTTAACTTATTTGAACTATTAGCTCTTGTCCTAGCCCTCAAAATCAGTAAAAAGCGATCGATAGACGATAAACAATATACTTACCACCTAACTACCTTATTACAATTGTACCACCACCTCATGAGCATCGATATACAACCCTATGGCAATCAAGCCTCCGTTCAACTCCTTTTCTCTATTCCCTAGTCCTCAATTTCTATCCTCCGGCTGCAAATTGCAACAATAAACCACAAATATAGGCAGCGTAAGTACCTAAAGCATAGCCCAATACTGCCAACAGTACGCCAACAGGCGCTAAGGATGGACTAAAAGCCGACGCCACAATAGGTGCTGAGGCGGCGCCACCCACATTGGCCTGTGAACCGACAGCAACAAAAAAGAAGGGTGCTTTGATTAAATAAGCCACTATCAATAAGATGGTAACGTGAAAGAGCATCCACATCCCACCCACCAAAAATAAACCTGGATAATCAAAGACTGCCGTGATATCCATGTTCATTCCGATCGTAGCAACAAGCACATATAAAAAGGCTGATCCAACTTTTGAAGCGCCTACACCCTCGTACTTCCTCAAGGATGTGAATGAAGCAACTAGGCCAAAGGTGGTAGCAACCAATACTAACCACAAAAATGGACTTGTAAGGCTAAAATCTTGCAGCCAAGGGTAATCGGCCACATAGCTTTTGAGCCAATCAGACATCGCATCGCCAATCAAATGTCCTAGCCCAGTTCCAAAAAAAGCTAGTCCTGCTAAAACCATAAAGTGCGTGGTGGTGGGAATCTCTGCAATCTTGGCTCTATAATTCTCAACCTTTTCTTTCAAGTGCTCTATGGCGGTAGCATCAGCCTTGAACCAACGGTCCACCCTAGCCGATCGACCTGCCCAATACAACAGTACAGCCAGCCATACATTAGCAACCAATACATCTACAGCGATCATGCGCGAGAATAATTCAGGACTCGCACCAAATACCTCGAGCATGGCCGCCTGATTGGCTCCGCCACCTATCCAACTACCTGCCACAGTTGCCAAGCCACGCCACACCGCATCTGCCTCTACCCCTCCCACTAAATCAGGACTGATAGCTGCAGCGGTCAAAACTGCCAAAGGACCGCCCAAAACAATTCCTAATGTACCCGCCAAAAACATAATTAAGGCCTTAGGCCCCAAGGAAATAATGCCCTTAAAGTCAATACCCAAAGTAAGCAAAACCAAACTGGCCGGCAGTAAATACCGACTCGCCATATAATAAAGGCCCGAGGCCTCACCCGATATCAAGCCGAAACTATTATAAAGTGAGGGAATGAAGTAACATAAAAGCAAGGATGGCACATAAGTATAAAACTTTTTCCATCCGGCCGATTCCAATGAGGATGTATAAAAAACTAATGCTAATGTAGCAATCAATAAACCGAGTACGACGGCATCATTGGTAATCAATGCGGTAGAATCCATTCGATATTTTTTATAGATGATGAGCCAAAAAGTGTATCATACTCTAAGCTCAAGAAATTATAGGATTTGATATAGGTCATATTGGGTTGTTTTCGATTAGCCTACGAGTATAAGACGAGACGAGAGCGTATCAAGAACTATCGACCCGAAAAATTAGCTACATTAGAATCGAATTCAACCTAATTGCTCGTAAAAATTGTTATTTTCCTTGAGCTTTCAAAATAAAGATCAGCTCACTTAGTATCATGGCGGTGGCACCCCATACCACCTGATCATGTAAATCATAATAAGGGGATATGATCTCATATTGATTTCTTATGAGCATATGCTTCTCTTTTACACAGTCATTTTTGAGTACCCGTTCGAGTGGTGTAGGTAAAATTTTAGCTACTTCAATCTGGTCTTGCAGAAACTGAGGCTTTTCCTCCATCACAGCTACCGAGGGATACACCATAAAATTACTAGCTGGTATAAACAATGGACTCAATGTGCCAATCACCGCATTCCGATCTATTCTCACACCTATCTCCTCCTCGGTTTCTCTGATTGCAGTAGCCACGATATCAGTATCTTCGGGATCCATCTTACCACCTGGAAAACTCACTTCACCCCCATGAACGCCTTGATAGCTAGCCCTTAAGGTAAGCGGAAAGCTCACTCCATCATCATCAGGATAAAATAAAATCATCACCCCGCCTTTTCTTGTAGTGGGTGTACTTTTAAAATTGAAGCGGCTATCATTGACAGGTCGTGGCGACATGAGCCGCTGAGCATGCTCACCCGGTAAATTACCACGCTGTATTTCTTTAGACAAAATTTCAATCCACCGATTAGCTATCATCTTTCCCTAGTTTGTGTCGTATTTTTGTGGTCTGTCTCTCAGTCCGCTTCTATCCTCATCCCAACTCAAAAAAAACTATTGCAATGCACCCAACCAACTCAACACTTGCCGCACCTCTTCTGCACTATTATAGGCATGCAAGCTCATACGAATTCTTTCCGTTCCAGGCGCTACGGTGGGTGGAAAAATAGGTCGTAACATGATATTATTACTTGCAGCTCTCTCAGTAAGACCTTTTAAAATTTCTTTTTTACGGGGGATGAGTGCCACAATTGGACTTTCCGCCTTGCTTGCAAGCCAATCTTCGTTTAGTTGCATCTGGTTTAAAGTGTCTATAACAGCAAATAAATCAGCACTTAAAGACGCATAATGCTTCTTTAAAAACTGATGCGCCTCTCTCACCGCAACCCACTGATGGAGTGGCGGTGCCGTGGTATAGATGAAAGATCGGCTGCGGCTGATCAAGTATTGCTTGAGCGAAGGGGTAGTTGTGACCAATGCTCCGTGGCAGCCCATCGCCTTGCCAAAGGTATGTACACGTATCATCTCACATTGGTGATCATAAGCTGCCGCCATACCCTCTCCATGAGAGCCCGAAATCCCAGTACTGTGCGCCTCGTCGACCACCAAAATCGCTTGGTAGTGAGCGCAAAGCTTCACCAAATTTTGCAAAGGCGCAAGATCACCATCCATGCTGTAAACAGACTCTACCGCCACAAATACCTGTCCACTCGCCTTTTTGAGCTTTTCTTCCAAGTCATTGAGGTCGTTGTGCCGAAACGCATATTGCTTCTGAGCCTTCGAAAGCCGCATCCCTTCTTTCATACATACATGGGAAAGCTCATCATAAAGATAGGTATCTCCCCTATCGGCGAGGCAATTGAGCAAGCCCAGATTAGCCATATAGCCTGAAGCATAAGTCAAGACACTATCGACTTGATAAAATTCAGCCAGCTCGCACTCCAGCACTTCAATATAATCATGATGCCCTGCCAATAGGCGAGAACCTCCACTTCCATACACCTGATCATCAAGCTGATACAAGGCTATTTGAATTTGTTGCGCAAGCTCTTTGCTTCTAGCTAGACCAAGGTAGTCATTACTCAAAAAATCAATAGCGCCTTTTGGATAGGCTCGAAGCTCTCGATCCAATCCTTTATTTTGAAGCACCCCCATGCGATCTTGATACCGCTGTTCTATCTTTTCATTCAACATGCTTTGCCTATTGCTAGATTAAATATCTCAACTTCAATATGAATACAAAGATACCTTAAAATTTACTTTGCCCCCGCTAAAAGATATTGCTCACCAAATAGATTATTTACTTTTTTAAAATAGAATGTATGAACGTTGACTAAAGATTGTTAATCAACAAGCTCTAAAATACTTCATATGTTTTAGACTCCGCAAAGCTTATGCTCGTTAAAGCTCAAACAGCTCTAAGTAATATTAGCCATATATGCTTTAATGAAGCTGAACTGACAGGGATTTTTTTTAATTTCGTAAATAAGACGAGAAACTTTTTAGTACAAACGCATACACAAACCATAATAACTCATGAAAAAATTACTTACGATTGGTATTTTCTTTTTTCTAAGCACAGGCTTAGTAATGGCTCAAAGTGGCTTTTTAAACTTCGGCCCACGATTAGGTGTGCAAAGTTCTACCATGCGAGTAGATCAAAGCATCGCTAACTATGATGCCGAAACAGGTGAATCAGAGCTCGGTTTTCATGCTGGGTTTTACGCTAGAATACAGCTTGCAGGCTTTTACATTCAGCCCGAACTACTTTATGTGGCAGGTGGTGGCACCATCCGATGGGTAGATCAGGACAACCTAGCAGGGGGAAGCATCGACCAAGATATCAACTTCAATAGAGTGGACATTCCTGTAATGGTCGGTAAGAGATTTTTAAGAGTATTGCGAGTCAATGCTGGACCTAACTTCTCATATTATTTTAATCAAGAAGCGGCCTTTGGCGCTAGAAGACAAGAATTCTTAGATGCTACCAACACTGCTTCAGGTGATGACAGGGAGGGTAGCGGCTTTACCTTAGGCTATCAGGCTGGCGTAGGTATCGACCTTGGCAAATTTGCCCTTGATGCGAAGTACGAAGGCAGTCTGAATCGAATCGGCTCAACGGTAGGTGGTTTCCAAACCGATGCACGAAACACTCAGTGGGTATTTAGCATAGGCTACACCTTGTTTTAGAACGGGATAAGTCTTAGGAACAAAAAAACCTCAACTTTAATCAGTTGAGGTTTTTTTTTATAAGCGAATGAGCTTATGCAGACCTATACCATTTCTTTTTGCTTTGCTTCCTTAAATGCCTTTCTAGGCTTGAGGTTGAGCGTTTGAAATAATTTTTTATCAGCATCCACTTCAGGGTTTGGTGTGGTTAAGAGTTTTTCGCCAGCGAAGATACTGTTTGCTCCTGCCATAAAGCAAAGCGCCTGCTCCTCCTCGCTCATGCGTACCCTACCCGCCGAAAGCCTCACCATCGCCTTAGGCATGATAATCCTCGCTGTGGCAATCATGCGCACCATTTCCCAAACAGACACTCGCGGCTGGTCTTCAAGAGGAGTCCCTGGCACGGGTACAAGCGCATTTACAGGCACTGATTCAGGATGCTCCACCATAGTCGATAAGGTGTGCAGCATACCAATGCGATCTTCTTCTTTTTCACCAAGGCCAATGATGCCTCCCGAGCAAACGGAAATTTTAGCATCTCTTACAGCATCGATGGTATTTAAGCGATCATCATAATTTCTGGTAGTAATGATTTCATCATAGTGCTCCTCGCTCGTATCCAAATTGTGATTGTAAGCATAAAGCCCTGCATCTTTCAGTTTTTTAGCTTGCTCTGGCGACAGCATACCCAAGGTGCAGCATACTTCCATACCCATTTGGCTTACGCCTTTCACCATATCGAGCACATTGTCGAAGTCGCGATTATCACGCACCTCACGCCATGCCGCTCCCATGCAGAAGCGCGTGCTCCCAGAGGACTTCGCTTCGGCTGCTCTTTGCAATACTTCTTCTTTTGGCAGTAATTTATGTACCTTCACATCGGTGTGATAGCGAGCCGCCTGCGGACAATAAGCACAATCCTCAGGACATCCACCCGTCTTCACACTCAATAGTGTACACACTTGCACCTCTTGCGCATCATGAAACTCCCTATGCACGGTGGCGCCGCGATAGATCAAGTCCATGATAGGCATATTAAATATCTCGCTAATTTCTTCGCGAGTCCAATCGTTTCTGATAATCGTACTCATATTTATTTGTAGTTTAATCCATTCTCTCTGAAAACAAAGATGATTGTTTTCAGCTTTTCTTTATTTTTTTCGTGGGATGAAGATAGTAGTTCAATCCGATAGTAAAATACTTAGTTAATCACTTGTCTTATAATTTGGCTAAGGATTAAAAACTTTCATTTAATTCACGAAGCATTTCAATTGTATTTAAATATCTTACCTTAAACTCCCTACAAACCTCTGGAATCTTAATTTTTCTCTTACTATTTGGCTCACTTTTTTCATAAGTTACAATTGTGTAACCTGTTTTCATCGCATATGCAACCAACCAAGGATCTGCCAGGTCTGTTTCAAGAAACTCTTGCCTAGCTCGATTGGTATAAGCCGAAGATGCAGCCCAATTAACTATCTTAATATAATTCTCTATAACCACATCAGTTTTATGAAAAAACTCATCTGATAGATTCTTTTCGCACCAATCTTTCAATTCATCTTCATGAGCTGAATCATGAAAAATTTCTAATTTCACTTTATCGATACTTATAATAATACCCGAATCTGCTAAGTTCTTCAATTTTAACCAAAAGCTTTGAACTACATCAAGTGGGTAAATTGCTCGATGAGCTTGAATAAAAAAATTTGAATCTACAATGAACTTGCTCATGCCTGATATAAATATTCCTTAATGAACTTCTCATATGTATTTCCTTTCAGATTCGTTAATCTATATGCATCTCTATATAATAAATTATTTTCGTTTACCGCGTTGTTTACAAAACTAGCGAACCTTAAGCTAACTCTCTTTTTAGCTGTCGCATAAAAGTTACCCCCGGAACTTTGTTGCTCCTTTTTAAACCGGTAATTCTTAATGTAATTGTTATAAAAATCAAAAAAGGCAACTCTGGAAATCAATTTTAAATCCATACACCTTCTTGCTATCACAATAGGACTTACTTTAAATAATCTACTTAAATACTTGAAATCATGAGATTCTTTCCACTTTTCTGCTAAAACGACTTCTGGAACAAGAAATTCTGCGGCTACTTGATCACATAGCTTTTCAACAGGATCATTTGCTGGTAGCAAACTTTGATTGTCAAAACCAGCGCTCTCCCCTAACCAAACATGAGCAAGTTCATGGATCAATGTAAACATTTGAGCCGCTTTAGCATCAGCTGAATTAATAAAAAGAAAAGGCGCCTTTTTATTTACTAAAACAAAGCCTCGACATTCTTCAACAGGGATTTTTCGTCTGGTATTATTCCCGACAATCCCGTTAAAATTTACAATAATCCCTATCTCTTCTATCTGTAAAGTAAGGTAATCTAAAGCATCTTCCCATGTACCCATTTTAGAGGCCCAATTATAGGATAGCCTCAGAGTCTCTCTTATATCTTTTACTATTTCAAAATAATTAGCACTTTTATTGAATTTCCCAACAAATTCTAAATCAGGATAATCGCTTTCTTCTAGGTAATCGGTAAGCCAATTCTGTCTTTCGCTAATCAATTGAATAGTATGATAAACATTGAGGGATACTTTATCATTCTTCTTTTTTCCAGTCCGAAAGAAAGGTATAGGAACACTTTCTTTAGGCGGTTGACTAAGAAACATATATCCAAAAGGCACATGAACCTTATGAGTAAAATCTTCGAGTTGCTTAATGGTTGGTTTTTTACTCCCCTTGATCCACTTTTCAACATGAGGATATTTCTGATAGAAGTCCTCTAAATTATTACCAGCACGAATTATCGCCCAGTTTATAATTTCAGAGTTAATATTTTCTATCCTTGTTGCCATGATGCAATAATCTTTTCTTTGTTTTAAACATTCCTTAAAATCAAACACTCCAGCTACCTCATTCCACTCAAGTGAATTCAAGCTAAAGAAGTATTTATTCTGGCTGACCGAATCAGCTTGGTAGATGCTAGAAAATCTTTTATATAAATCGATGCCAAAACCTGAGCAACCAATAAGCCTAGCAGCCCCCGTTTATGTGCCAATATAATCACAAAATACCCTCAAAAAAAGAAAGCGAACTATTAATAGTCCGCTTTCTTTTTATTTTGATAATGACCTTGGCTCCTCATCCCAACTCAAATAAGAATATAATTTATTCTATTACAAGCATTTAAATCCAGCTGAGATGAGATCCTATAAGTGATCAATAGTTTTATCTAACTTCTAAGTCATATGGCATTCTTGCTTGAATACCCTCATAACGCTTAATGTGTTCCATTTGCTTTACATAAGGGTAAAGGTCGCCATACTTCAACTTCGCCATTTGGATACTAGCGTTGCTGCCTAAGTCTTCTAGCAATTGCTCGAAAAATGTTTTTGTCTTCGGATAATAGACCATCTTGTAGTCATCTTCCTCTAATCCTGCCTTCTGCGCAGCAATTTCAATAGCGGTATCCAAACCACCTAAGATATCGACCAAGCCTCTCTCTTTAGCTTCTGTGCCTGACCATACGCGGCCACTAGCCACTTTCAATAAATCCTCGTGTGACATATCACGTCCTTCCGCAGCCTTGGTGGTGAAGATTTCATATCCACGCTCTACATTTTGTTGATATATCGACTTCTCATAGTCAGAAAGCTCACGAGTCAAGGTGAAGATATCAGAAAATTGACCTGTCTTAACCACTTCGGTTGTCACGCCAATTTTATCGTTGAGCAATTCTTTAGCATTGAAGCTCAGTCCAAATATACCAATAGACCCAGTGATGGTATTAGGCTGTGCTACGATAGTATCGCAACCCATCGCCATATAGTAACCTCCACTTGCAGCTACACTACTCATGGATGCAATCACAGGCTTGTCTTTTGCTACTTGCTGAATTTCTCTCCACATTACATCTGAGGCCAAAGCACTACCTCCCGGTGAGTTAATTCGCAACACAATAGCCTTCACTTTATCATCATCGGCTGCCTTCTTAAGGTTTTTCACAAATGTTGCAGAGCCAATATCATCAGAACCACCCTTTCCATCAACGATATTACCCGATGAGAAAACTACCGCAATGCGATTTTTACTTGACTTACCTTTTTCTTTTACCTGAGTATATCGGCCTAAGCTCATCATATTCAAGTCATCAGGATCTTCTTCAGAAACCTTCTCGGCAAGATTAGCTCTCACCTCGTCGGCATAAGAGAGGCGATCTGCAATTTTGTAATTGATCGCATCTTCTGGACTTCTTACCAGCATAGAGTCTGAAATTCGCGAAAGCTCAGCTTTCTCAATGCTCCTAGATTCAGCTACTTCACTCAAAAAAGTATCATAAATAGAATTCAAAAACGACTGCGTTTGCAAGCGGCTCTCTTCACTCATGTCCGTTCTCAAAAATGGCTCAACTGCACTTTTGAAATCACCCACCCGAAATACTACAGGCTTCACACCGATTTTATCTAATGTTCCTTTAATGAAAGTAGCCTCACTTTCCAATCCGTTTAATTCTATCCCACCGATAGGATTAAGATGCACCTCGTCAGCTGCGGATGCAATATAATATCCACTTTCAGTATATCCCTCAGAATAAGCAATCACGAATTTTCCTGAACTCTTGAAGTCGATTACTGCATCTCTCAACTCTTTCAATAGTGCATATCCACCAGTAACAAACTTAGGGTTGATATACAATCCTTCAATTTTATCATCCTCCTTTGCTCTTTTAAGTGCTTCTTTCCATTCGTTCACTCCAATTACCCCAGCTTGTGCAAATGGCCCACCGAGCGCTGAAAATGGATCATCACGACCAGTATCTGCCAGTGGTTTATCTAAAACCATGGTCAATATGGTTTTTTCTTTTACTTCTACCTCCTTATCGGCTGAGGCGGCTGCAATGATCCCTCCGATCACCATAATACCTAAGAAGGTAAACAGCACAAGACCTACAATGGTCGCTAATACGTTGCCTAAAAACTTCATTTTTTCTTCTTTTATTTAAAATCAATCAATTACTGGGTACCTTTGCTCACAAAAATATCCTATTACAAGCTAATTCATTTGTACTTATATCGAGAAGAATATTACAAGGATGGTCAAAAAAATCAATGAATTTTCTTTAGCAAGCTAGCGCAACAACTGAGTCATCTTTTGGATAAATATTTATAATTACCTAATCTTCATGTATTTCTCACAGAGATGCTAAGGTTAAAACCATAATCCATTGCATAGAGTGAATACTCTATTTGACGTAAATTATTTTCTACGTCTACTCAATTGATAGATTTTATGCTTTACTTTCAAATAGACTTCCTATAATTGTAAGAGTATGGAAGAGATTTATATTTCATTAGGCTCCAATATTGGCGATAGAAATGCACATTTGCAGCAAGCTATCAAGTTACTTCAAAGTGATCCGAATTTACAGATCAAGCAAATAAGCGCTATTTATGAGAGTAGCGCTTGGGGTTTAGAAGATCAAGCTGCCTTTTACAATTGCAATTTAAGTGTAGCGTGGAATGATACGAGTAGCCAACTGCTTGACCTCCTTTTAGACATTGAGCATAGCATGCAGCGAAAAAGACTCATAAAATGGGGGCCACGCAATATAGACATCGACCTACTTTACTTTGGTGATGAGCAACTAAATACGCAAAGATTAATACTCCCTCATCCTCACATTAAAGACAGAAAATTTATCTTGATGCCTATGGTTGAAATCGCCCCAGACTTTAGGTGCCCTCGATGGCAACTCACCCAAAGAGAGTTACTCCACAAATGCAATGACCAAGGTGAAGTGAAAAAGGTATTAGGGGTTGGGAATTAGGAAATAGCGTACTTTGTACTTCCCTAAATAGCATTAACCCGGATTCTAAGACTTGAAAAATAAATAACGTAAAATAGCTAACTTTTGATTGTAGCATGAAAAAGCCTATGTATCAAATG
>JAFIEW010000042.1 GCA_020832375.1 Cyclobacteriaceae bacterium | reverse complement strand
TGCGACACTTCATCATTTAAGAAATCAAGCATTACACACAAAACTGGACACTACCCTATAACCGTCATTCCAACCTCAAAGCTAACTAATTGTTGAAAAAGGGTAAAAATGAAGAGCCCTTTTTAAAAAAAGAGCTCTTCATTTTTGTTCGTATATTTTTTTTGAGAAAGAATGAGGCATCAAACCTCCCTTAGAATAAAAAGGCTTCTACGCCATATATCAGGATAAATGCTGTCGATTTCTACGCCAAGCGCTTTCTTTGATTTCACTTGATCCACTGTTCGATGGAAGGTGTGCACTTTTAGCTTCTTTACTCAATTTTGAAGCGAGCAAGGCAAGGATCTTTTCTTCCTCGACACTGAGTGGCTCATTTAAAAGCTCTGGCTTAAAGTGCTTTTCTACGAATTTAGTATCAAAATTACCGCTTGTAAAGGCATCATGTTGCAACACAAACTTACAGAAGCTTAAGGTAGTTTCGATCCCTACAATTTCGAATTCATCAATGGCTCTTATCATCCTTCGGATCGCTTCGTTTCGATCTTTACCATGAGTAATGAGCTTTGCAATCATCGGGTCATAGTAGATAGGAATATCCATACCCTCTTCGAAGCCATCATCAACACGTATACCAACGCCCTGCGGACGCTTGTAGGTACTCAACTTGCCTATATCTGGAAGAAAATTATTTTTAGGATCTTCGGCATATACCCTTACCTCGAGCGAATGACCATTGATTTTAAGGTCTTCTTGCTTGAAGGAAAGTGAATTACCTTCAGCAATAAGAATTTGCTCTTTCACCAAGTCTACGCCCGTTATTTCTTCCGTGACTGGGTGTTCCACTTGAAGCCTAGTATTCATTTCAAGGAAATAAAAGTTGAGTTGCTCATCCATGATAAACTCTACCGTGCCTGCCCCTTGGTAATTACAAGACTTGGCTACACCAATGGCCGCCTCACCCATTTTACGTCTTTTTTCCGCATCTACCACTGCAGAAGGCGCTTCTTCAATTACTTTTTGGTGGCGTCGCTGCACAGAGCATTCTCTTTCGAAAAGATAGACTACATTACCCTGCTGATCACCCAAAACCTGAATCTCAATATGACGAGGTGAATTAATAAACTTCTCTATAAACACACTACCGTCACCAAAAGAAGAGGTAGCCTCACTCACAGCTCTATCCATCTGCTCCTCGAAATCATCGGGTATCTCTACTACTCTCATTCCTTTACCACCTCCTCCAGCACTAGCTTTAATCAAGATAGGGTAGCCAATTTGTTCTGCTAATACTTTAGCTGCCGGTATGTCCGTAATTGCCTCTTCTGTACCAGGAACTAATGGGATGTCATATTGTGCAACAGCTGCTTTTGCCGCTAACTTACTACCCATCACCTCAATTGCCTCCGGACTTGGCCCTATGAAGATAAGGCCTGCATCACTTACTTTTTTAGCAAAGCGAGCATTTTCTGACAAAAATCCATAGCCTGGATGTATGGCGTCAGTACCGCTTTTTTTAGCTATTTCTATAAGATAATCTTCTCTTAAGTAAGATTCCGAGGAAGGAGGTGGCCCTACTAGATAAGCTTCATCTGCATAGGTAACATGGGGAGAAAATTTATCTGCTTCACTGTAAACAGCCACCGTCGCGATGCCCATTTCTTTGCAAGAACGCATGATTCTGAGAGCAATTTCACCGCGGTTGGCAATAAGTACTTTTTTGATTTTCATGGATTATGGTTTAGATGGAAGTAGTAGCAGCCGCTGCAACTCTGATTTAAATGTTATGATCTAATTAATCACCAAGCAGTTGGTATTTGAAAATCATCCTTTGATGATTTTCAAATACCAACTACATCACGATTTTGGAAACACCAATTTGAACTTGAATAAAAACAAGTAACCAACATTTGCTTCGCAAACCTTTGTTTACAAATAAAAGACATGATGAGGATAAATCCTAAAACAGAAGAGAGTTTGGTAACATAGAAAAGTTGAAAAGTAGATCTGTTGTTTCTATAGAATCTCATTCCTAGGAAGACATCATAACAAGTAAGTGTAGTCTGAATTGGTGAATCAATACATCTTTTGCTAAATTGAAGATAAGCAACTATATTGGGCTGAGAAAAAATTAATATTAAAAATAATGTCTTACTTTTAAAGATTAAAGAAGACACAGGATTGTACCCCTATGACGCACGACAAAGAGCCTGATTTTCTACCCACAGTTATAAAAACGGCTGCAGAGGTTTTTATCAGTCTTAGTGAGGACTTTTTTTTTATCATGGATAGCAAGGGTAAAATAGTAGAAGAAAATCAATCTTTCATCCAAGTATTTGGCAAGCTTTCTTACCACCACGATTTACAGCTTATAAACTTTTTGATCGAAGACCACCAATCAGAATTTAGGGACTGCTTGACTGATTTTTCCAATGACCTCATGAGCCAACGACAGTTGGACCTCTGCTTTAGGGTGAGTGCTTCTGAAAAACTTTGGCTGTCGTTGCGCATGGTAAAGAAGCAGGAGTTAATTTTTTGTGTAGGCCGAGATATTTCCAACTTTAAAGAAAAGGACAAGGAGGTAGCCAAACTTTTGCAAGCAGAACAGCAGCTTTCCGAAGAGCTTACCGCTCAAAATGAAGAACTGGAGAGAAGTATTCAAATGGCAGAAGAGGCTCGAGAAACCATTCGACTCAAGGAGCAGCGTATCAGTAGCATTTATAATCAAACTCCAGCACTTCTTATTGCGACCGATATGAACGGAGTGATCATGGAAGTGAGTGACTATTTTTTAACACATTTAAAAATTGACAAAACTCAACTTATAGGACACTCTTATGTAGAATTAGTCTCTGATAGGTATAAAAAAGCAGTGCTTGATCAATTGCTTCATCAAAACTCAAATTCTCACCATACGCTTGAAGTAGCGTTAGGTATCAACGAACGAAATATACCTATGGTGCTGAGCATCGCAACAGAGCGACAAAAACGTAAAAATATTGGTTTTTTGATCGTTCATACCGATATCAGTGAACGAATTAAAGCTGAACAAAAACTCTCTGACTACAAAAATAATTTAGAGGCTATCATCAATGCAAACCGTGACCTTGTGCTCATGATAGATGGATCGCATAAGATTGTCACCTTTAATCGAGCGGCTAACACTTACTTTAGAAGATTACAAGCCAAAGATATGAAGGTGGGAGATTGGATATCGGATTATATGCCCACTAGTGAACATGACTTTTTTGATCACTGTTTCGAAAGTGCCATCAGAAAAAACAAAAGTCTGCACTTTGTAAGAGAAATCGCATTGAATGAGAAGAGTAAGCGGTGGTATACCATACACTTTTACCCAGTAAAAGGTGCCGATCATAACGCACCTTCGGTAGTGTTGAGTATTAAGGATGTTACCTTTGTGAAGCGAGGAGAAGAGCGATTTAAGGAGCTAGCACTGAATTATTCTTCTATCATCAATCAGATGTCGGTAGGTGTGATGTTATATACGCTAGACTTTGATATCATCCGAGCAAATGATCGGTTTTATGAAATGCTTGGCTATAGTGAAGAGGAATACCGCCAGATGCTCACTTGGGAGTCTACCCACGAAGCTGACCGAGAAAAAAGCCGGGCAATGGCAATGAGCTTGATAAAAGGCGAAATTGACCGCTACCAAATTGAAAAACGCTATATTACTAAGAGTGGAGAGCCATTATGGGTACTACTCAATGTGGCAATGATTAAAAATGATGAAGGAGAAGGAACTCATCTTATTAGCGTAATACAAGATATAAGTGCACAGAAGCTTATGGAAAAAGAACTGCTCTATCGCACCAAAGAGCTAGATACTTTTGTCTACAGAGCTTCGCATGACCTGAAAGGCCCAATAGCCTCCATTACAGGTATTCAGCAAGTGATGGGAATGGAGTTCAAGGAAAATGAGGCCGTCATGAACTATCTCAATCATCAGCAGAAGAATGCTGAAAAGCTTAACAAAATACTAAATAGTCTTCTTGACCTCGTAACGGTAAAAGATCGCCCGATCACTTTGAGAAAAATTAATCTCAAGCAGTTTTTCACCGCAATCAGTGAGGAGTACGACCGACCCGATGTTGTGTCTTTTGACCTTACGGGCTGTAGCTCATTGCATATCCTCACCGATGAAGGCACCTTATATAGCATAGCTCAGAACCTGATTGAAAATGGTATAAAATATGCAAAGGAAAACCAACTTGCCGAAATCAAAATAAGTACTCACAAGAAAAAAGATCAAATTAAAATCTCTATAGCCGACAATGGAAGAGGGATACATCCTAATGATCAAGATAGGGTTTTTGATATGTTTTATCGCGCATGCGATGTACAACAAGGTACGGGATTAGGCTTATACATTGTTAAAAACGCGGTAGATAGACTTTCAGGAAGTATCCTTTTAAACTCCTACCCAGGTAGAGGTACAGAGTTCGTCATTACTTTACCGGCCAGTTGATCGGTTCTTTTGGTGTTTGGAGTGTCTCAAATTGAATGACCACGGTTTTATCAGTAAATTGCTGTAAAAACTGCCCCAAAAATAGCTTTGCCTGCATTTCAGCTTGATCAAAAATATCAGATTGCTCAGCGGCTTCTTTTACCTTTCTTTCCGCAATTTTGTATGCTTGCTCTATAATTTTTCTATCGTCAGTCATAAAACCCTTCTCAAAGCTGTATAGCCTGCTTTCCTGAAGATCGAGTTTAAAGTAACACAATTCTGGCCTTGGCAAGATCAATGTGATCTTCTCATCGGTTTCAAATACATCTTGAGAGCTTACTTTTGACAGATCAACACAAGCTGTTGCTTCTCCTTTTGCAATCAGAATCAAATTATATTTACTCACCATGCTAAGCAATGGATTTGCAAGCTTCGCTGACTTCATTTCTACAATCTCCTGAAGGTGATATTTACTCAACTCCAATTTACCTAATCGCTCAATTCGCTCAAAAATAAGCGTTTGACGCTCTACTGCAGGCTCCACCTCTCGAGTACCCCAGAGATCAAACTTTTGGTAATATAAAAATACCCCAAGAAGAAGAACTAGCAGCCAAGGAAGGATCCTGAAGAAATATTTTAAACCCATAGATCGATTTTGCTAAGTGTAATATTTAGTCTACGAGCACATCGAATGCTGGGATGAAAATACATAAAAATATCTAAGTCACTAAGATCGTAAATAGCACGCATTCGTCGGTTTAACATGGAATGAGAAAGGATTTCAATCAATTGTTACCAATTATGCTTTCTATGTGTCCATCCATCTGATTTTTATTGCACCAATATTACACATTAACTATTTTAGCATAAATTATATACAAAGATAAATATGAAGTTAAAATCGATTTTTATTCTATCGCTGAGCTTTATGCTCTACACTAGCTTGCAAGCCAAAGAAGGCATGTGGCTCCCTCATTTGCTTGCAGAGCTCAATGAAGAGGAGATGCGAGAAATGGGCTTGCAACTTACAGCTGAGGACATCTACAGCATCAATCAATCTTCTTTAAAAGATGGCATCGTTTCTTTTGGTGGATTTTGTACAGGAGAGGTTATTTCTTCCAAAGGCCTTGTACTTACGAACCACCACTGCGGATACCGACAGATACAGTCACACTCGAGCGTGGAAAATGACTTGCTCAAAAATGGATTTTGGGCCATGTCGACAAACGACGAATTAGCAAACCCAGGCCTGTTCGTTACCTTCATCAAAGAAATCCATGACGTGACGGAGGAGATGCTAGCCAACCTTCCCGCCGACCTAAGTGAGGTAGAGCGAGAGCGCTTAATATCGGAGAGAGCTAAAAACCTTGTGGCAGATCGCACACATGGCAATAGCTACGATGGCTTTGTAAGAAGCATCTATGAAGGAAATGAATACCTTTTGTTCTTAACTCAAAGATACAGCGATATAAGGTTAGTAGGTGCACCTCCATCATCTATCGGAAAGTTTGGCGGCGATACTGACAACTGGATGTGGCCACGACACACAGGCGACTTTGCTATATTCCGAATTTATGCAGACAAAAACGGCGACCCCGCGCCTTACAGCGAGGACAACGTTCCCTACGAGCCTGAATTTCACTTCAAACTTAATATAGGAGGTGTAAAAGATGGAGACTTCACCATGGTTTACGGCTTCCCAGGTCGTACTGAGCAGTATCTTAGCTCTTGGGCGGTGGAGGAACTAGTTGAAACTACCAATCCTCATCGCATTGCTATTCGTGATAGGAAGCTAGATATTATCAACGAAAGAATGAGAAGTAGTGATGAGATCCGAATTAAGTATGCTGGAAAACAAGCAGGTACAGCCAATGCTTGGAAAAAATGGCAAGGTGAAAACAAAGGATTGTACAGGCTGAACGCCATCAACAAAAAGCAACAGCTTGAAGCTGACTTTTTAGCTTGGTTAGACCAGCATCCCACAAAAAAAGAAAAATACGGCGAGGTACTACCCAGACTTAAAAAAATGCAAAAGGATGCCGCAAAAGCCAACTTTGTCAATATTTATATCAATGAAGCCATCTATGGCAGCGATATCATGAAGTTGAGCCGATCAATTAAAAGCATATTGCAATCAGAAGGTAGCCATGAAGAAGTAGCTGATCTTAAAGGAAGAGTCAATGCTTATCTCCCATCATATTTTAAAGACTACGATACAGAAACGGATCGACAAATCTTTGTAGCACTATCAAAACAATATATCAATAATGTACCCGAAGAATTCCTACCGACCACTTTTTCACAAGTGAAAAATAGCAAAAAAGGAGTTGATGCGGCTTTACATGATCTTTTTGACAAGTCAGCATTGGCCGATCAGGAATTTTTAAATCGCTTTACTAGCTCTTCAACTAAGGATGACCTTAAGCGACTTAAAAAGGATCCAATCTTAGTTTTAGGTGATGAAATCATAAGAATCTACGAACGCGAAGTATCACCAAAAATCCAAACTTTCAACCAAGAGCGCTCGGAAGCATATCGCCTATGGGTAGCTGGCCTTAGAGAAATGCAAACTGATAAGCGGTTTTTTCCTGATGCAAACTCTACGCTCCGCCTTACCTACGGAATGGTTGAGAGTTCGAAGCCAAAGGATGGCGTACAATACCTTACCACCACTCACCTTAGCGGCGTGATGACAAAAGAAGACCCTACCAATGATGAATTTGTAGTCCCTAAAAGATTAAGAGAATTGTATGAAGCCAAAGATTTTGGGCCGTATGGCGATGATGATCTTGCGGTATGCTTCATCTCATCTAATCACACTACTGGAGGAAATTCAGGATCACCCGTGATCAATGCCAAAGGCGAATTGATTGGAACGAACTTTGACAGAAATTGGGAAGGTACCATGTCTGACATTATGTTTGATCCTGATCAATGCAGGAATATTGCCATCGACATACGCTACACCTTATTCATCGTAGATAAATTTGCAGGTGCCTCTCACTTGCTCGATGAAATGACTATAGTAACAGAAAGACCGTAGTCAGGGCTTATACTTGACTATTAAACTATATTAACGTTCAAAAATAGAAAAAGGAGCCTCTCTTGATGCTCCTTTTTCATTTTGCTTAAAGTTATTGATACCTCGCGAAGCTTCCTGTTATTCGGATATTCTTATTGGTGTTTCTGACTATTGGAAGGCAGATCTTCTAGTCTTTAAAATGATACAAAAACACGCAGGTAGCGGTAAAGGCAGGCTTCTTTTGTCCTTTGATCTCTAATTTTACAGCCACCTCACATTTTATTGTGCCTCGTAAATTTTTTATGCTAGCCAAGCTAGCATGAAGACGCACTTCGTCGTAAGCTAACACAGGCTGTGCAAATCTTAAACTTTCGATACCGTAATTGATCATCATTTTGAGATTATCGACTTTAAGTATCTGATTCCAAAGGTGAGGTACTATAGAGAGAGTAAGGTAGCCGTGGGCAATAGTGCTTCCAAAGCCGCCTTCTTTATTGGCTCTTTCGGGGTCGGTATGTATCCACTGATGGTCTAAAGTGGCGTCTGCAAAGGTATTGATTTGATCCTGACTGATCTGCAACCAATCAGAAACTCCAATTTCTTTGCCTTCGTAAGGTAAAAAGTCTTCAAAAGAAGAAATGACTACTTGACTCATAATGTATATTCTTTAGTTGAACATACAAAATAAGCAGCTTTCTTGTGCTTAGGAAATGAACTTCATAAAAAAAAGTTGTAGCAATGTCCTAAAATTCGTCTTCCACCTGCGGACTTTGGAAGATATTTTCAAACCAATATTCATATTCTTCATAAGGTACACAATCGTTAATTAATGTTTTTTTAACTGATACGCTGATCAAATCCGCTTCACTAGTCCAGTCGAAAAATCGACCATATTGAATAGGAGGTAAATCAGATACACGCAGATAAGGCATGCCCTCTGATATAAGTGCTTTTGCTTTTCCTCGATTTAATGATGCTATCATAATTTTAATATTTTGTAAGAGTCATTTCAAAAATCAATCCAAAAAGAAAAGAAGACTGAACTTGACGCTATCTTGTTATTAATCACAATACAAAGATATGACATAGACATCAACTGATTGTGAAGCTCAGATCATCAATTAGTTATCAATATCTTTTTACTCGATTACCTATACATCACATCACCAACTGCACAATATGAAAATGACGGGAGTTCGACAGCTACAGAAATTAAGTAATGATTGTTCTGCCTAAGATTTTGTCATCATTTTAAGAATAGCCTTCCTATTTTAGATATTAGGTTCGATATTGCCGACCAAAATTTCTTTCATGCATGGATAGCATCTTAACCATTTTCATTTGTTTACTAGTAGGCTTTCTTTTTCAGCGAGTAAAAGACTTCCCAGAAAATAGTCATCTTGTACTCAATCAGTACATTATTTATTTTGCTCTGCCAGCACTAGCTTTCTTACACATACCGAGCATGGAGTTGGGTTTAAGCAGCCTAATGCCAGTAGCGGGTGCATGGCTAGTCATTTTATTTGCCTTCCTATTTTTCAAGCTACTCCAAAAGCCGCTCAATCTAGACCGCAATACCTTTGGAGCGTTGCTCATGTGCTCTGCCTTTGGGAATACCTCCTTCATTG
The DNA here is from genome assembly GCA_020832375.1 of Cyclobacteriaceae bacterium. Lineage (GTDB taxonomy): Bacteria > Bacteroidota > Bacteroidia > Cytophagales > Cyclobacteriaceae > JAFIEW01. The sequence continues at coordinate 19,071 of JAFIEW010000042.1, read as the reverse complement.
GTTTACCCGTTTTAGAGGCCTTATATGGGGATGAAGGGGTAAAAGCGGCTTTACTGTTCGATCAGCCGGGTAGCTTTGTGGCTATCTGTACTGTGGGAATTAGTATTGCATCCATATACTCATCGGGGCAAGCGCCGAGCGCAGGGCAATTCTTCAAAAGGATTTTTACCTTCCCCCCGTTTTTAGGCTTTATAGTGGCAGTTAGTCTAAACATTTTTCAGATCCCAATTCCAGAATTGATGAGCGGTGCAGCTGCAAAAATCGCTACTACCATCACGCCAATCGCCTTAGTTTCTATAGGTTTTCAGCTCAGATTGAGCATGAAAGAGGTAAAAATCAGCGAACTCATCGCGCCTATAGGTTTTAAGCTGATCATTGCGCCTTTGCTTATATTTCTTTTATACAGTCAGTTGGTAAGCAGTCCATATCCTGTGGATATGAAAGCTAGTGTCATACAAGCGGGTACGGGCCCCATGGTAACAGCCTGCATCATTGCTACCTCTTACGGCTTAAGACCCAAGCTTGTCAGTATGATATTAGGCATTGGCATCCTACTAAGTTTTATTAGCATGGCAGGATGGTATATTTTCTTAGAGCAATTTTGATTTTGCGTGGGATGAGGATGTGAGCTGGCTAAAATGCATTGATCTAACCTCATTCAATTATCAGTGCGCGGACTTCTGCGAAAGTTAAATAGGCTTAGTCTCTAGTTTGCGTCAACTTTTTTATGCCTATACTTAAGATTAGACAACCAGCTCTATTTAAAAGCATTAATATGATTTGAGTAAACGAGACCAATAGCTCTTGAAGAGCCTTATATCAAATAGCAAGGTAAATCCCTTAAGGATTTGAAAATCTTACGGGTCTATATATCAGGTGCAAAGCACAAAGGGTGCGATAGAGCTTTAATGTCAATATAGGCCGATATGTACCGTCCTTTCAGTACTTTTGTTTATTGTAAAGAATACTATCTCGCCTCTTCAGAGGTATTTTTTTAAACAATGAAAAGTTTTTTAATAAGAGTAATCATGTTAAGAAAGACAGTTCAAGTAAGTCTTTTAAACTGGCAGATTGGCATAATGTTAAATACATCTTTGTATGTAATTTTCCTCGGCTACATCATTATCAATTAAAGCTTCATAAAAATTGGCCATAAAAAATAAAAGCCACGGCATTGCCGTGGCTTTATTTAGAGTAAATAGTACAACTAAATTCCCTTAGCAGTTTATGAATCCGAAGAGTGTTTCATTGTAGAAACTTGGATCAACTACTTCAGGAATATTAATCCATTCTTACTGTCTGCTATATTTTACATCAAAACGATCCAGGTTCATCACTTTATTCCAAGCTGCAGCAAAGTCTTTTACAAACTTCTCTTTATTATCAGCCTGAGCGTATAGTTCGGCTAGTGCTCTCAACTCTGAGTTTGAACCAAAAATTAAGTCAGCACGAGTAGCGGTATATTTTTTATCACCTGACTTACGATCTAGGCCGTCGAAATACTCCTCAGTATCGTCGCTTGCTTTCCACTTGGTGCTCATATCCATTAAATTGACAAAGAAGTCATTAGCAAGCACATCAGTGTTATCAGTGAATACACCATGTTTCGATCCATCATAATTTGCACCTAGTGTTCTCATTCCACCTACTAAAACAGTCAATTCTGAGGGTGTAAGTGTTAGTAACTGCGCTTTATCTACCAGCAACTCCTCGGTAGAGATAGTGTACTTTTTAGGAAGATAATTTCTGAATCCATCAGCATAAGGCTTCAATAAGTCTATTGACTCTACATCGGTTTGCTCTTGTGTAGCATCGGTGCGTCCTGCCGTAAATGGTATCGATACAGATACCCCTGCGTTTTCAGCTGCTTTCTCTACCGCTGCATTCCCACCCAAAACAATTAGATCGGCAATAGATACTTGCTTACTACCGCTAGACTGATTGAATTTTTTCTGAATTTCCTCAAGCGTAGTCAGTACTTTTTGAAGCTGCTTAGGGTTGTTAACTTCCCAATCTTTCATAGGAGCAAGGCGAATGCGAGCTCCGTTAGCTCCACCTCTTCTGTCTGAATCGCGATAAGTAGAAGCTGATGCCCAAGCAGTACCAACCAACTCTTGAATGCTTAGGCCAGATGCCAAGATATCTGCCTTCAATTTATCTATGTCAGAAGCCTCAATGAGGTCGTAAGTTCTTTCTGGAATCGGATCTTGCCAGATGAAGTCTACTTCCGGGACTTCAGGTCCTAAATAAGTAGTGCGAGGCCCCATGTCACGGTGCGTCAATTTAAACCAAGCCTTAGCAAAAGCTTCTTTGAATTCTTCAGGATTCTCTAAAAACCTTCTAGACACCTTCTCATAAGCTGGATCAAACTTCAAAGCCAAATCTGATGTCAGCATATAAGGAGGGTGTTTTTTAGTGCCGTCAAAAGCATCAGGAATGATTTTATCAGCATCTTTAGCAACCCACTGCTTAGCCCCAGCAGGACTTTCCATAAGTTCCCACTCGTATTCGAAAAGAAAAGTTAAGTAGTCGTGGCTCCACTGGGTAGGCGTAGAAGTCCATGTTACTTCCAGTCCAGAAGTGATCGCATCAGGACCTTTACCTGATTTGTAATTACTTGTCCATCCAAAACCTTGCTCTTCTATTGAAGCCGCTTCAGGTGCTTTACCTAAGTGCTCATCTTTGGCTGCTCCGTGAGTTTTACCAAGGGTATGACCACCTGCGATAAGTGCAACAGTCTCCTCATCATTCATTCCCATTCTACCGAAAGTTTCTCTGATATCTTTTGCGGAAGCTACTGGATCAGGCACACCATTTGGTCCTTCTGGGTTTACATAAATCAATCCCATTTGTACTGCTGCTAATGGACGTTCTAATTGTCTGTCTTCAGTGTATCGCTCGTCTTCTAGCCAATCCTGCTCACTACCCCAGTAAACCTCTTTTTCTGGCTCGAATACATCTTCTCTACCTCCAGCAAAGCCATAGGTCTCAAAGCCCATAGATTCTAAGGCAACATTACCTGCTAAAATCATTAAATCTGCCCATGAAATCTGATTACCATATTTCTGTTTTACAGGCCAAAGTAATCTCCTTGCTTTATCTAGGTTGGCGTTATCTGGCCAGCTATTGATAGGCGCGAAGCGTTGTTGCCCTGTTCTTGAACCACCACGACCATCACCAGTACGATAAGTACCCGCACTGTGCCATGCCATTCTGATCATCAAGCCACCATAATGACCAAAGTCTGCAGGCCACCAGTCCTGAGAGGTAGTCATCAGCTCCTCAAGGTCTTTTTTCAAGGCATCATAGTCTAAGCTATTGAAAGCTTCGATATAATTAAAATCTCCACCCATAGGGTCTGACTTGTCAGAATTTTGCCTCAGTAGGTCTAGGTTAAGCTGATTTGGCCACCACTCTTGATTGCTTTTTGCTCGCTGAGTGTCTTTCTTCCATGTAGCCCCGGACTTGCCGTCTACATAATCGTCTGTTTGTTGAGCCATGCCACTCCAGGTAATACCTAAGAGGAGTGCGCATGCGAGTAAGATAGTTTTCATGCTTAATTGTGGTTTAGTTGTATATGACTCTTTTAACAGCAACTAAAATTCTTTGTTACGATAGCCATCTATAATAATTTCTATCTATCGATAGAAAAAACCTATTAAGTATCTTTAAAATCCTTACTCTCAAATTAGCAAGAAATGAATAGCCCAAAAAAGGATCTCAAACGCGCAAAGCTTCAATGAAGGACGATTTAATGTGACGAATTATAAAACTGACGGATTGTTGTAACTAATGAGCAGTGCTTGAAATAGCTATAAACGGTACAAATAATAAAAGACTAAACCTACAGCACAAAAGATATAAATGAATAGCGAAAGCACAAGAATGAAAAAAAATACTGAAATTGGAAATCTATTATAAGCTAATCTCTTTAAGCACTGAAGTTGCTATGCTTACTTTTTTAGCTGGAGAAGTTTATAAATAGCCCCCGAATACTAACAAACGGAGGCTATTTACCCTTGAGATGCTCAGAGAAGCGAGCGAGTCTTCATCAAAGTGATGATATCTATGGTGGATAATTCTCATTTGTTTGTTATTGGGTTAGTTTCCATGTAAAAGCATGGAAGATATCGTATGCGATAATTGACAGAAATTAGAAGGAATATCCGACGGTCAACTTAAAGAAAGATGGCTGTTCCCACTCCTCTACATCGACAGAGTCCTTATCTCTCAAATCCCATCCAGAGCTAAAACGAGCAAAGCCTGGCCCTTTAGGATTTGAAAACTGGATGTAGGGGCCTAAAGCGACGTAAAAGTCAAATGCATCCGCATTTTCATTTACACCTTGACCACCTGTAAATCGCAATTGTTCGAAGTGCAAACCTAAAGACAAGAAGCTATTCACTTTGTAGCCACTATTCAACCACCAGTGGAGGAAATTGCTAGTTGCAGGATTTCCATGATCAAAGCCAAGATAATAGCCAGCATACAATTCACCTTCTACTATGTCAGTGTCTAAACCAACAGTGAGATTAGGCACGATTCCTTCTCCAAGCACTGGAGTTCCTCCGCCCGATGTTAGACTACCACTGAGAAGACCAATCTGAGGATTGATATAAAGGTTATCCCCTACTGGTAGGCCGATACCAACCCCAAACTCAGTCCAATTACCCCATCCTGCAGCAAAACCACCAGTGCCACCAGACCATAAGATACCATAAAAGGTAAAGTCAAACTTAGGATTGACTTCGTAGCTCCCTGCAAAAAAAGGATAAAAGCCGAAGAAAATATCAGAATTTAGCGTAACATCCATACTAAACTTACTTTCCTCCTCTTCACTTACTACTTGTGCACGAACTGTAGACGCACTGTAAGCACTCAGCAGAACGCATGCTAAGCCGACAACAAACAAACGAGTAGAATTTTTCATCATTCTTGTGTTTTAGGTTATAAATATACTTTTAGGCAGAGCTTGCATAAGTGTAAACACCCTTAAAATATTAACAATTCAAAATTTTATACTGCAAACTATTAACGCAACATAATATAGAAAAAATTAAATACCAAAAAAACACCCCATATTTAAAACCAATAAACCATATAAAATTATAAAAATCGTTTTCTGAGGTCAAAAAAATAACCTAAAATATACAAAATAACAATTTAATAGACTTTTAATCCTATAAAAAGACCCTAATAAACAGCAAGCGTTATGTACCAAATTTTCAAAATAAAATTTCACTTATTAAAAATCAGATTAATTGACAAGCATTTAGATCTAGTCGGGAATTAAATTTTTAGAAACCGATTTCAAGTAAAATATTTTTCTATCTTTGCAGCAGATAAGGTGTTGAAGTAGAATTATCATCTCTACTTTGGCTGAAAAGGGAATTTCGTTAAAATCGGAAGCTGTACCCGCAACTGTAAGCTAAAAAGGACATCATCATCCCCTGCCACTGTTTTCACTAATTGAAAATGGGAAGGCGATGATGTTACGCAAGCCAGGAGACCTGCCTCATCCGGCCATAGGCCTTAAAACTTTCGGGAATAAAGGTTTTAAGAAGCAATAAAATATTCAATTTAATGTGAATGCTTTTGAGAAAGTTTGTACTCCACATGCTTACATGCATGCTGATGACTACTTTTCATTGCTCCTTTGCTCAAACTACGGACACTATAAGTCTGAAGGGTATAGAGGTAACCGCCCAACCCTACGAGAAGTACCGAGTAGGGCGAAGAGTGAGCCTGGTGGATAGTGCTGACCTAGCGAGAAATGGATCTCAAAATTTGGCTGAGATACTCTCTAGAAATAGTCCTGCCTACTTCCGGACTTACGGTCATGGTATGCTGAGCACTTCTTCTGTAAGAGGACTTTCTGCTTCTCATACTGCACTTCTATGGCACGGTGCAAATATCAACCTGCCTACTTTAGGACAAAGTGATTTTTCACTAGTACCGGCAGGCTTATTTGACGATATAGAATTAGAACTTGGCTCAAACAGCGCACTTTTCGGTTCAGATGCTATGGGTGGCGCAGTGCAATTAAAGGATCAATTCTTACCAAAAGATGGTATTCAACTAAGGACAGATCTTGAAGCGGGTAGCTTCGGATTTATGAGTTTGCTCCAAAAAGTACAGTTTAGGTCAGATCAGTGGTCAGGAAATACAGCTGTATTTTATCAAACTGCGGAAAATGACTTTAGTTACACTAACCCCTTCTTCGCTGGCAGGCCTGAAATGCAAATGCAAAATGCAGCTTTTGCCTCTATTGGCTTAAAACAAGACTTAAATTACCAAATCAATCAGAAAAATCAGCTTTCCTTTAATGTCTGGCTTCAGGACATGGACCGACAAGTACAGCCTACTATGGCTCGTCCTCAAGGAGATGATCATCAAGCAGACCGAAATTTTCGCTTAAGATTGGCCTGGAATAGAGAAGCTGAAAGAACAAGCTGGACCAGTCAAAATTTCTTTTTTAGAGACGAGATGAACTTCAATGGTGCTATTTCTCAAGTCAATAGATTCCAGCATCAAACCGAAAACGAGCTTTTCCTTTCAGAAAACCTAAGCATCCGATCAGGCCTATTGGCGCAGTATTTTGAAGCATTCAATAATAACCTAGGAGCAAATGGAGTTAACGAATGGAGAATAGAAGTTTTTAATTCCATTCTTTATCAACCCATCGATCGGTTGCTACTTTCTATCAACCTTAGGCAAGGACATGTAGAAGGCTTTCCTATGCCATTTACCCCATCACTAGGCTGGGAATATACAGTCAGCGAGCACGATGACCACACCATTACTTGGCTAGGAAGCGGAGGAAGGAGTTATCGTGTCCCTACGCTCAACGATAGATTTTGGTCGCCAGGTGGTGATCCAAACCTGAGACCCGAAGACGCATGGTCGGTCGAAACTGGCTTTAGACTAGAAAAAAAATTTTCCAATCACCTTTGGAGCACAGAAGTCACTGCCTATCATAAATGGGTTTCAAATTGGATAGCATGGGTACCAGGCCCTACTTTTTGGAGTCCTCAAAACATACATGAGGTAGAGGCCCTCGGCTTGGAGTTAGGCGGAAACTATTCCTATCAAATCAAAGAAAGACAACAGATTAGAGTCGGGTTGCAATACGCCTACACACAGTCAAATAGAATAAGAGCATCTGGTTTAGCACCCACCCAGCTGATGTATGTTCCTTTTCACAGCGGTATCTTATTTTCTGAATGGGGCTTCAACGGAGCCTCTATCAGAGCTGAAGTTAATCACACGGGTATGCGATACACCACCATGGATAATTCTCTAAATCTTGAGGCATTCAATTTATTCAATCTTTTCATTGGATACCCTTTGGAGGTAGGAAAAAACACCTTACGCCCACAGATTCGAGTCATGAATGTATTGAATACTGATTTTCAAAATTATGCCAATAGAGCCATGCCAGGCAGACATTTTCAATTTGGCCTACAATGGATGCCTAGATGGTAGAATTTATAGGTAAAATAAAGATTAGTCACGAAAACGAATAGATGGAAGCATCTACAAATAGCAATTTAAACTTTTACATTTTAACATAAACAAATACACACATGAAAAAGCTCAGTTATTACTTCATTGCACTCTCCTTACTCGTCTTTACAGCTTGTAATGACGATGATGAAGGTGTTTTAAACGGCAACGAGGGCGACTTCGCCTCGGGAATATTTGTAGCTAACGAAGGTAACTTCGGCCAAGCCAATGGTAGCATTTCTTTTATTGGGAATGATGGCACCAAAAGAAATAACCTATTTGAATCAATCAATGACCGCCCTTTGGGAGATGTGGTACAGTCAGTAAGCTTTGATGAGTCTTTAGGTTACATTGTGGTAAACAATAGTAATCGAGTAGAGCTAGTCAATGGTATCGATTTACTTTCTGTAGGAACAATAGAAGCGCAACTCCCTCGCTTTGTTGCACATAGCAATGACCACGCTTATGTATCTGAATGGGTAGGCTTTGGTGAGTCAGGAGTAATCAGCAGAATTGATGCAGAAAGCCAAACCACCACCGCAAGTGTAACTGTTGGCGACTTACCGGAAGAAATTACTTACAACAATGGTAACTTATGGGTAGCGCATAGCTCTGGAGATTTTATATCAAAGATAAACGAAAGCGCATTTTCTACTGCTGAAAATTTTGAAGTAGGCAATAATCCCGCTTCGCTTAGCGTAATTGGAAATGAAGTAGTAGCTCTTGCTAGAGGAAATGCAAGCTGGACTGAAAATTATAGCCCTGGCAAATTAGTATGGCTTAATGCTACTTCAGGTGAAATCACAAAAACTATTGAGTTACCCGCTGAAAACGATACGAACCCGAGCAAAATGCGATACCATGCAGGTGAAAGCAACTTTTATATCAGCTTCGAAGGTAGCATCTTTACTTTATCTTTTTCAGCAGATACATGGGATGAAGCTGAGGAGTTGATAACAACTAACTTTTCTAACTTTGAGTTAGACGCTGACAATAATCGACTTATCCTCAGTGATGCCAAGGACTTTTCATCAGCTGGCGAAATAAAAATCTTTGACCTTGAAGGAAACTTAACAACTTCTTTCAATGTGGGAATTATTCCGGGCAACGTTTTTGTTAGATAATATCTATCAATGACCATCATCCGATAGTCAACCATCAAAAAAAGAGCTACCTTATGGGGTAGCTCTTTTATTTTTATTACGCTCAGCAAACTGACTTACAGTATATACTGGCTTAAATCTTTATTCTGCACTAAGCCATCGAGTCTTTCTGACACCATTTCTTTTGTGATGAGTAAGCGAGCATTAGGTTGTATTTTTTCAGGCACATCATACAAAAATTCATTGAGCAATTTGCTCATGACCGTATGTAGTCGTCGTGCTCCTATATTTTCCATTTCGCTGTTTACCTTAAAGGCAATTTCTGCAAGCTCTTCAATCGCATCATCATTGAAGCTCAACTCAACCCCCTCTGCACTCAATAGCGCCACATATTGCTTGGTAAGTGCATTTTTAGGCTCTCTTAATATACTGATAAAGTCATTTTTACTCAAGCTCTCCAGCTCTACTCTTATTGGGAATCGCCCTTGCAACTCGGGAATAAGGTCAGAAGGCTTAGCGAAGTGAAATGCACCCGCCGCTATGAAAAGAATGTGATCCGTATGAATGATGCCATGCTTGGTATTCACAGCACTACCTTCTACTATTGGAAGGAGATCTCTTTGGACTCCCTCTCTGCTTACGTCAGCACCGCCTTTTCCTTTTTCGCCACCCGCAGCGATTTTATCTACCTCATCAATAAAGATAATTCCCGTATCTTGCGCCCTGCGAATAGCCTCTTCTTTCACCTCATCCATGTCGATGAGCTTAGAAGTTTCTTCTTCAAGCAATATTTTTCTAGCCTCAGCAATCGTCACCTTGCGTTTTTTCTGCTTCTTCGGCATCATTCCGCTCAGCATCTCTTGCAAGTTCATCATCGACATTTCGTCCATCATGCCTCCACCGATCATTCCTACATTAGCGCCGGCTGGCTTCTTCACATTGATTTCAACTTTACGCTCATCCAGTTCCCCAGATTTTATTTTCTCCCTAAATCGCTCCCTTGTTTTCTCGTTGAGCTCCTCATCAGTAGTAGGATGAGCATCGGTAGCGCTCGTATTGGAAGTGCTCGGGCTGGCATTCGTTTTATTTTTTAAAGGTGGAATGAGCAGGTCTAATATAGCTTCCTCTACAGCTTCAGCTGCCTTAGCTTCGACTTCCTTCTTTTTTTGCGTCTTCACCAAGTTGACAGATTGCTCTACCAAATCGCGAACCATGCTTTCCACATCCCTACCTACATAACCTACTTCAGTAAACTTACTGGCCTCCACTTTAGTGAATGGCGCATTGGCTATCTTGGCCAAGCGACGCGCAATCTCGGTCTTACCCACACCAGTTGGTCCTATCATCATGATATTGTTAGGCACAATTTCTCCTTTGATCTCCTCCTTCACATTCATTCTCCTCCATCGGTTTCTTAAGGCAATAGCAACATTCTTTTTTGCTTCTCTTTGACCGATGATGTATTTATCAAGCTCTGCAACAATCTGCTGAGGCGTTAAATAATTTTGATTTTCTAACATTTTGGGTGATTCTTATCTAAAACTGAATATTTTGATCTTTTATCTATTGATTAACTAATACCATAGCGCAATGTTACTTCGCAGGCTTAAGGTATTGAGCCCTCCTGCCAAATGCCACGCACTATGAGTATAAGCGATGTCGAAATACTTGCTGTTGATGTTACCTCCAAACGAAAAACCGGAAACACCACCAATCTGTGGATTGACTAATTCGCGACGCACCGCATGATTATAGCCTAATCTCAACTGTACACTTTTACTCAATACGAGCTCCGTGCCAAATGCGATTCGTCTCAATGCCTGCTCCGCCGCAGATGGCTCCTCAGGATTAAGCACGACCGTGGAGTTGGGGTCAAAAAAGACCACATCTGCAGTAGCTAAATTGTAGGCGGTAAGATGAAACCGAAAGGGCATATACTCCGGCTTGAAGCTCGCTCCTACTTGCACATCAAAAGGAAGGCGATTATCTGATTGATCGGAATAGTCAGAAAAAATCCAACCTACATTTTTGATAGCAAGACCTATCTGCAAATCCTTTTCAGGGTGGTTAAATTGCCCCCCTAAGTCTAATGCAAGAGCGGAAGCCGAGAAACCGAAAATATCGCTATGAATCAGGTTCATGCTCATACCTAGTGTATAAAGCCCCAGCTGATGCGATTTACCTAGACGAGCCACCATAGCATAAGGGTTAAAATCAACTGTTTCCGCACCCGTGACATCAAAGCCCTGAAACTCGCCATAATTCAAGTACTGAATGGCGGCAGTCCAACTGCCCGTACGCTCAGAATGCCAGCCATATGCCACTGAGCTATATCCCAAGTCTGCGGGCATGAAAACATGACTCACCGAAAGGTTTTGACTCAAGGCTGAATCCACTAAAGCCGGATTGGCGGCAAAGGAAAGCGCATCCCCACCATGATGACTAACATTATAGCCTCCTGATGCTGCTATATGTGGACTAAAAGGCGCATGCAAAAATTGAAATATATTTCTATCAAATCCTTGCCCATAACCAAAAAATGGGAGCAATTGTATCAATACAATTACTCCCCATATCTTTGGACTAAGCAGATAAGATTTGCTAGGCATTTGTGCTTTCTTCTTTAAACTCAAATGTACGTGGATTTTTTACTTTTTCATCGAGTAAAGCAATTTTAAGCACATCTTCTACATGTTCCACATAGTGTATGTTTAAGCCTTCAAGATAAGAAGCATTGATTTCTTCTATATCTTTTTTGTTCTTTTCACAAAGAATGATCTCTTCTATACCACTGCGCTTGGCTGCCAATACCTTTTCTTTGATGCCACCTACGGGTAGTACCTTTCCTCTGAGTGTCACCTCGCCCGTCATTGCAATGCGAGATTTGATCTTGCGCTGCGTGAATATACTCGTAAGTGATGTGACTAGCGTAATACCGGCCGAAGGACCATCTTTTGGTACCGCGCCTGCCGGCACGTGAATATGAACGTCATACTGATCAAATACACGATGATCTATGCCTAACTCTTCAGCATGCGATCGAATAAAAGACAAACCCGTCAAGGCAGATTCCTTCATGACATCACCCAACTGACCGCTCAAGGTAAGCTTTCCTTTACCCCGACTGAGCGCAGACTCTATCAGTAAGATCTCTCCACCCGCAGGCGTCCATGCAAGACCAGTGACCACACCGGCAATACCCTCATCGGTATAATCTTCGATATCGAAGATCTCAGCACCTAAAATATCTCTCACATGAGAAGCCATGATTTTCTTAGGGTACTTTTCTTCCATAGCAATGAACTTGGCTACCTTACGAATTACCTTAGCAATCATTCTTTCTAGCCCTCTCACACCTGACTCTCTGGTGTATCGCTCTACGATCACCTGCAAGGCTGATTTATCAAAGGCCAATTGCTTGCCTTTTACCCCATGCTCCTTTCTTAGCTTGGGCACCAAGTGCTTCTGTGCGATTTGCACCTTTTCTTCTACTGTATAACCGCTCAGCTCAATGATTTCCATCCTGTCGCGCAAGGCAGGTTGTATCGTATCTAGGCTATTTGCAGTAGCCACAAAGAGCACTTTCGACAAGTCATAATCTACCTCTAGGAAGTTATCGCTAAAAGTATTATTCTGCTCTGGATCAAGCACCTCCAAAAGCGCTGAAGAAGGATCTCCACGATGTCCCGAGTCGATCTTATCAATCTCATCAAGGATGAAAACAGGATTAGAAGAACCTGCTTTTTTAATGTTCTGAATCACTTTACCTGGCATCGCTCCTACGTAGGTCTTTCGATGACCCCTTATTTCAGCTTCATCGTGCAAACCTCCTAGCGACATGCGGATATATTTTCTACCTAAGGCCTCAGCCACAGAGCGACCAAGAGAAGTTTTACCTACTCCGGGAGGCCCGTATAAACATAAAATAGGTCCCTTGAGATCATTCTTAAGTTTGAGCACTGCCAAAAACTCGATGATGCGCTCCTTCACTTTCTCCATGCCAAAGTGATCTTTATCTAAAATCTCCTTGGCCCTATTTAAGTCAAAGTTGTCTTGGGTGTATTCATCCCAAGGCAAGTCAAGTAAAAGCTCACAGTAGTTGATAGCTATAGGAAACTCCGCCGAGGCAGGATTCATCCGTGAGGCCTTATCAATTTCTTTGGTGAAATGCTTTAGCAGCTCTTTTGACCATTTTTTCTTCTTAGCGCGTTGCTTGAGCTTTTCAATTTCGCGATCAGGCCCCTCCTCACCAAGCTCATCTTGAAGCACCTTCATCTGCTGCCTGAGGTAATAGTCACGCTGCTGCTGGTCAATATCGGAGCTCACCTTATTGTGAATTTCAAGACGCAACTCCAACATTTGAATGTCTTTGATCATGAACTCAAGCAGCAATTCTGCCCGCTCTATCCCTTCATGCAGCTCCAAGAGCTTTTGTTTTTCATTAACTTCTGCACTCAGATTACTTGATAAAAAATGAGTCAAAAAAGCGGGTGAATTGATATTCTTAATTGCCTCTTGTGCCTCATTAGGAATGTCAGGATTGAGCTTCATGATTTTGAAGGCTGACTCCTTGAGCGACTTCATGATCATCTCCATATCATCATGAGGCAATACAGGAAAGTTTTCACCAAGTAAGCTAATTTTTGCTTTTATGTTGGGATGCTCATCAATCCATTCCATCACCTCAAATCGTGCCCTCCCTTGTATGATAATGGTGGTATTGCCATCAGGAAGCACAAGAATCTTCAGAATCCGAGCCACCGTACCAATGAAATATAGATCTTCTGGCCCCGCTTCATCCTCCACATTTTGCTTCTGAGAAATAATACCCAAGGGTTGATCCGACTTATAAATCTTCTTGACCAGCTTAATAGACTTATCTTTACTTACCGTGATGGGTAGCACTACTCCAGGAAATAAAACTGTATTTTTTATGGGAAGAATAGGTAGCACATCTCCGATATCTTTTAGCGATTCTTCATCTTCTTCTGCGTCGGCTACAATCTCGATCATATCGCCTTGATCTTCGCTATATAGTTGATTACCCATTAAGGTTCTGATTGACCTATTTTTCTTATTCATAAACTATCTATTATTTTATCTTTAGCTTATCGGCCTACATCTGCCCTAGCATTGATCATTTTTCGATTTAAATTCGTTAGTTTGCAGTAATAACAGCAAATTAACTGACAGCATGACACCTTTGTGAGATAATGCTGTTAATTTTTTGTGGTCTACTATTTGTACAATAGTTATGCCACATGAGTACTATGATACTACACCTTGTTCGATAGAATCACTAAACAAGATTCAAAGCACATATATAGGTAAAATGAAGGCAGATAAAGGTTTATTTTTTATTTTTTATGTAGTTCTTTCCCTTGGCTACCTTACTGACGCTTTGTCACAAAATAGTGATCGTTTTCAGCCTTTGTCTGACGCTACAGGCTACCAACGACCAGAACAAGGCTTCCAATGGAGTTTTCCAAACATCAATAAAATTGGTTACTTCAAAGACGAAAAAAAGATCGAACTCCTCCGCAAACTAGAACGAGAGAAAAAATACGAAAAGCTCTTCAAGGAGCTTAAGAATTACGTTTATCAGTTTGGGGTACAAAATTTTTATCGAGACACCTACTACATCTGGCGCTTGGCTAAACTTGCTGAACTGTATGGCGACCCAGAAGAAGCTGTGTTTCTTTATAAGATCGCCTTAAGACACCACAGAGAAAATATTGACCTTCGCATGATTGAGGTATACTTCGATGAGGCTCAGGTTGAAAAAAAGGAGGATTATGTACCCATAGAATACTACTACGAATTGGTGGAATATCGGAAGCAAATCGACACCCTGCGACCACCAAGGGGTGTTTTGCTCAACATGGGAAAAAACATCAACTCAGAATCCTCCGACTACGGCCCTACCCTTAGCCTAGACAATCAAACATTAATATTTACCTCAAAGCGCAATGTGGAGAGAAACCTCATGGGTGACTCTCGAGAAAACGAAGACCTCTACTACAGTAAAAAAATAATGGGCCAATGGCAAGAAGCCAAACGACTCAACGGCCTTAGTGGTCGCTTCAATGAAGGATCGGCTTGCCTCAGTCGCTCAGGAAAGAAGCTCTACTTTGCTCGCTGCGGCGATCCTGATGGTTATGGCAGTTGCGATCTTTATGAAGCCAGCCTGCAGGCAGATAGCACCTGGGGTGAAGTGCGCAATTTAGGTTCTAATATCAACAGTGTCGGATGGGATTCTCATCCCTCGCTAAGCCCCTCTGGCGACACCCTCTATTTTGCCTCCGACCGTATCGGTGGCTTTGGCATGTCCGACATCTACTTCAGCGTAAAAGATGCCGCCGGTAACTGGCAGCGCGCACAAAATGCCGGACCTGTCATCAATACCCGCAACAATGAAGTGAGCCCCTTTTACCATCCCAAATACGATGTACTTTACTTCAGCTCCAATGGTCAGCTCCTCAACTTTGGATCGTTCGACATCTACAAATCTTACAAGTACGATGATGCTTGGGGTGAGCCCAAAAACATAGGTCCTCTGGTGAATGGCGAAGAATCTGAATTCTATTTCACCATCGATTCTGATTCTAAGCAACTTTACTACGCCAAATCGAAAAAGAAAGATAAAAACACGCTCGATCTTTTCTCCTTTCCGCTCCCCATGGAGGCACAACCCGAGGCAACCACCAAGTTTAAAGGACGACTGCGTGATGAAATCAGTGGACGACCCCTTGAAGGAATGGTATCGATCATCGACCTAGACAATGGCATAGAAGTATCGCCAAAATTCTTGAAAGACGACGGCACCTTCGAGTTTGAACTAATCAATAATAATAATTACTTGGTAGTCATCACTGGAAGCGACTTTTTTAGAATCGAGGAAATCTTCTATCTAGAAGGCGACACCTCTTTTGATGCATTGACCGAAGCCATAAGCAGTAGAATCAACTTTAAGTCGATCGAATTTGAACAGGGAGCTGCGGAGCTTAAGCCCGAAATGATGGGCGACCTCAATAAAATCTCCAACTTTCTACTCGACAACCCTGACTTCAAGGTTGAAGTAGCAGGACATACCGATGCAGTAGGCAATGAACAAGTCAATATAAAACTATCACAAGATAGAGCAGAAGCCATACAGGACTATCTGATTAATTTTGGAAGCATCGACAAATTCAGGGTGCAGGCCAAAGGCTATGGCAGCTCAGAACCCATTATGACTGAAGATAATGAGGAGGCGAGAAAAATGAACCGTCGGGTAGAATTTCGGCTTTATCGCCCTTCTAAAGAAGAACTAGAGCAAGACGAACGCATTCGTGAAGAAGAAGACGACAATTGGATAGAAGATGGTAATTAAGGCGACCATTTTTTCTAAGCAAAAGCTTATCATTTGGGCGAAACCCCGAGCCTTGAAGCTTCGAAAGCCTCCACCCGCAGCTATCATCATAGTATTAAAAAAGCGAGTGGTTTAATCAAGCCTGCTCGGGGTCGGGCTGTGCGGGGGTTCGCTTCGCTACCGTGACGAGCCTTCATAAATCACGCTCCCTACCCTTTACTATCCTTAGCGCAAGCTGACAAAGTCCACAAATAAAAAACATGGCTCGCCACCGCCTTCGCTGCGCTCGTCGCCCCTACCATCCCTTTCGCGCGAGAAGCAGCACCAAGAGTAGTGAGCAGTAAAGACGCCATTAGCTTTGAACAATAAAATAGCAATAACCAAAACATAGACTAAGATCAAGCCGAATCAATCCAAGCTGGTGATTTAGTCTTCATGATAAAAGTAAAAACTGCAGGCAATATGACCATTATTTTTTAGCATGCATACAATGGTCGTTGAAATGCATGGATCCGCCGTCTAATATCTAAAGGTATATTATACGAATAATATACCCTTATTTCTCTCTCCCTCCCCTTGTAAGGGTGCAAGCCTTTTTATCTTTCAATAGATGCGCGATCACAGATAAGACGGAGAAAAACTCAGATTGGACATCCTTTTTAAAAAAGCATGTGAACCGCCTAATTGTACTAATTACACTCAATCACAGGGATTTCAAAGTCCAAGAAAAGAGATGAAATAGCCACTAAAATCCTGACAAATCAATAGGTAATTAAGAAATTGTAATTTAGGGAAATTGGTTCTACCTTGTTACGGATAAAAGAAAAATAAACGCAACCCAATAAACCGCAATCGCCTAGGCGGTTGCGGTTATACAATTGTTGGCAGTAATTGTAACAAAGACTATACACACTACATTGCAAAATGAAAAAAAGGCACCAACATTTTATTCCAAAAACGTATCTAAAAAGATTTGCACATAAATCTAATGGAGACAGCCATTTTGTTTCTGCTTATAATAAAGAAACTTCGGATACGATTGAAGACATGAGTATTCGAGATGTCTGTGTGGAGAAAGATTTATACACCTTTAAACAATTAAGTGGCGATGACAAATACAAATTAGAGAAATTTTTCAGCGATGTTATTGAAACACGTTACCCTAAAATATATAAGACTATTGTTGTAGATAAGAAAGAATTCATTGAGCCCGAAGAACGTGCATATATTTTATATACTACATTAAGTCTTTACTTTAGGACACCGAAAAGACTAAACGAATTTACCGATTTTGCAGTTAGGCTAATTGAACAAATAAGGCTTGAAAAAGAGCCAGAAACTATTAACTTTTTAGGGACAACTATTTCTCTTAAAGATAAAAAACTCAAGGAATTAAAGAATGAAATAAAAGAAAATCAAAGGCTTGATTACGTAAAAACTCAGTTAGACCTATTTAATAAATTTTTTGAGTTCAATTCTTTGAACGGACTTATGGTTCAGGAGCTAAAGGGTGAGCAAGAATTTATAACAAGTGATAATCCTGTAGAAATAAGAAATATTTTTGACCCAAGATTTAATTTGTTTAGTGACGGGAATATGGTTTCCATACCATTAGACCCAAAGCATTTACTTACGGTTATGCCTAAAAATGAAGGAACTATATTAAACAAAGTTATTTATAAGAGAGATGATTTTTTTCTTCATGTAAATACTAATTTTTCAACCTATCAAAATGCAGAAAGGTGGGTTATTGGTACTATAAAGGGATTGGCGAGTTTTAGGAATGACTTAAGGGTATATAACCAACCTGCTGATGAAAATCATCCTTTGTTGCAAATATTTGAAGAAAAAGTAAGACTAATGGCTGAATTAAATCATCATATCCAAAACGGAATATCAAATAGAAATCCGGGTTTAATTGAATTTTTGAAAGCTTTGAAAAATCACAAGCTTTTTGAAGAACACCTTGACATTAGAGACGCATATGATAGCATGAAAAAATTAGGACTAAAAATTTAAAAACAACTACTGCCAACATCGTATATATACAATGCAGGGCTATGTGTTTAATTTAACCTGTCTACCACGCTTCAACTTTTATCTCGGTGGATAGTTTTGAAGCCCGCAATCCTGCACTGTATATATACGAGAACCGTTGTGCCTTATGCCTGAACGAAATACCAAACGTTTATGAAGACAATAATTGTATTCTTCTTCTTGACTTTTAGCTGCCTATATTTATTAGGACAAGACAATTATCGTTTGAAAAGAGTTATCAAAAAATACGAACATGGAGAGAGAAATATAAGAGAAAGCTACTATGTAATACGGCCGAAACTATTTATTACATTTAGACCTCATTTGAAAACAAAGCATGGACTTTATGAGCGTTTCTTTTTAAATGGTAATATATCAGAAAGAAAAGAGTATAAATTAGGTGAAGTAATATGGTACCAACGATTTAACAATAATGGAGATATCTTAGAAGAACATGCTGACTCCACGGGAATAACAGTGAAGAGAGTGTTTCAAAACACACGTTTGCAAGAAGTAAAAAGATATAAAAATGGCATAAAACATGGCACTTGGATTACTTATGAAAGAAGACCTTTCAAGTCAAAGACTGAAGAGTATGATAATGGAGAACTTGTTAGTGCTGTTTTACAAGAGTATTCTGAATTTGAAAAACATGAATTTTTTAGTTTTGCTGTATCGAAAACTACTGATTTATTAACAGGAGAAACTAGTTCTGGCGTATTTGTACCACCGGTCCATACTACAGTTGATTTTCCCAACGAACTGATAAAACTAAGAGAAAATGTAGTCGTTTGTGCGGAAATAACTATAAATAAAGATTGTAACTATAGTTACATTTTAGTCAAAAGCTTTGGTCCTGAAACAGATAGAATTGCAATGGATATATTTGATGAGTACGTCACTTTTTTGCCTAAATTTAAAGAAAGACATAACATTAAATGTGAAAATAAAAGTTATACCTTTTGTGTTCAATTTCTATTTAGATAATAGTCTGATACATGTACCTAAAAGGCACAAAGGCACAATCGAGTAGACGGCCGTGAGCCATAAGCCCACGGTGCGCCTCTCACACCA
>JAFIEW010000182.1 GCA_020832375.1 Cyclobacteriaceae bacterium | reverse complement strand
GTGGTGTGAGAGGCGCACCGTGGGCTTATGGCTCACGGCCGTCTACTCGATTAGCGGATCGGGCTTCTTTGTTAGTCATTTTTCTTATAACGCTTTTCTTACCTTAAGTCAATGAATAGAACTTTTTTGTATAGGTACCTTTGCAAAAATAATTAATACTCTTTATGATGAACATATTCCAAGGTACAAAAAGCTTAATATTTCTTGCAGTACTCATTTTGTCGTCTTGTGCTACTCCGAACAAGGTCCCCTGCCCTTCTTTTGACTCAGGGAAAGTGACCAAAAGCAAGAAGTATAAATATAGAACTAGCACTTTAAATATTCGTAAGGCATTTGCTATAAAAAAAGGAAATAAGTCTAAACGGGAAAAATTGTCCAATCCAAATTTCATTGATAGCCAATTTGCAGATTTAGGTGCAGTAGAATTAGATTTATTCGTATCAAATAAGGTAATTAATTCACACGATTTATTCCATTCTAATCTTAATTTAATCGAGCAAAATCATCATCACGAATATAAAGTTGAAAATTTAAAGAAATTAAATTTAAATAAGCAAAAAAAAGTTATAAAGACAACTTCAGATTCACCTCTAAACGAAGTTTTTAAAAAAAAAGACACTCTAAACAAAAATCAAGATACTATTAATCTTAAAAAATTAAAGCGGAAAGAAGCAATAACCAAAGGAGGGGCAATTATCTTAATGGCTCTATTAGCGGGCATTTCTATCCCTGCATTGGGAACTCTTACAGCGAGTATAGGTTTAGTAGCTATTTTGCTTCTTGATGTATTAATTTCAATAGGGATTATTAGATATTATAGAGATGAGAAACCAAAACTTGCAAAAACAACTGGTTACTTGCGCTTACTTTATTCTGCAATTTTCGGTGTTGGCATTGGTTATCATATATTAGGTAATGTGGCAATGTTTAATAAATTTTGGTCACTAGGTCTTATTGCCTTTGGATTACATCTTATTGCATTAGGGATACTTTTCAATAATGAAGGCGGTAAAAAATGGGTAAATTACACCATAAAATCATTATTAATCATTGCAGGGATTGGCTATACCTTACTAAATGTTGGGTTACTATTTACTGCTAATCCTGTTGCCTTTACGGCTTTAATACAGCCTATATTTATAGCACCTCAAATATTAGGAGAAGTGTTGTTTGCATTGTGGATGATTATTAAAGGAGGTAAAAGTAAAAACAAATAGTTTAACTATACTTAATCAAGTATATAGATGCCAATACTTATATTCATTAGGAAATAAAATGTCAATTAATAAAATGAAAGCAGTTTTATGTGAAGGATATGGTGGTGTTGAAGTTTTGCGAATTGCAACGATGGATAAACCCAATATAAAAGCAGATGAACTACTTATACGGATTTATGCTACTACAGTAAATTCTGGTGATGTGGCTGTCAGATCATTAAAAGGAAACCATGTTCAAAAAATTTTTATGAAGCTGATTTTTGGATGGAACAAGCTGCGAAATCCTATATTAGGTACAAATTATGCTGGTATTGTAGAACAAATAGGAAGTGACGTAAATAGTTTTGAAATTGGTGATGAAGTATTTGGTTTAAGAGGTTTCAAATTTGGAACGCATGCTGAATATGTTGCAATTAAAGAAGATAGTGTAGTTGAACATAAACCTATCAATGCTACTTTTGTAGAAGCCGCTGCTTTGCTCTTTGGTGGGCAGACTGCTCATTACTTTATACATAAATCCAGTATTCCTAAAATTTCCGGATTGAAAATAATGGTGTATGGCGCAACAAGTTCTGTGGGGACTGCCGCAATACAAATCGCAAAATATTATGGGGCTGAAGTTACAGCAGTATGTAGTGATTACAGTGAGGATTTAGTTTTGAAACTAGGTGCTGATAAGGTGATTTTTTATAATAAAAGCGATTTTACTCAAACTGACGAAAAGTATCATGTTGTCTTTGATGCGGTGGGCAAAATCTCTAGAAAACAAATTGAAAGTTTGCTTTTGGATAGTGGACAATTCTATTCAGTAGCTGGACTAGATTATGCCAAGGAAACTAAATTTCAACTTATGTTTTTAAAGGAAATATTTGAAACAGGGATTTATAATCCATGTATTGATAGGATATATACAATAGATGAAATTGCTGAGGCACATCGCTACGTTGATACAGGCAAAAAGAAAGGGAATGTTGTCGTGCAAGTCAATACTTAGTTTATTGATTTTTTATAAGGCGTTTTCTTATCCTACTCAAAGACTCAGGTGTCATACCCAAATAACTGGCAATAATATGCTGAGGCACTCGTTGCAAAATTTCAGGTCTTTCATCTATTAGATTCAAATAACGTTGTTCAGGAGTAGAAGTAATAAATTTTGCAAGTGTATTTTGAGTTTTACCAAAATCCGCCTCAATCATTTTTCTTGTTATCTCTGCTAATTCGGGATATTTTAAAAACAATTCAGTATCATTTTCTGGCTTTCCTACTATTAAAATAGAGTCTTCAATACAAGTCAGGAAGCTATCTGATTTATTTTGTACACCTTGATTTGTATAATAGTTTACAGCTTGGTTTTCTGTGTAGATTGAAATTGTTTTTTCAACTCCGTCTTGGATAATATACTGCCTTAAACAGCCTTTTAAAACAAAGTAACACAAATTGCACGGTTGTCCTTCTTTTACCAAATTCTCATTTTTTTTAAATTCTAAAGTGGTCATCAATTGTAATAATTCTTGGACCTGATCTTTTTTCAGTTCTTTAAACTGGGATAAAAATTGTTTTAATATTACTTTCATTTTTATTGTTGGTCGTCTTTTAGTCTTCTGACTAACGTTTTTTTATTTATTTGATTTTCAGTTACATAAAAATTCTATTGAAAATCGAATTTGTGTTTTTAAAGCTCCTAAATCGTTAGCCAAAGTAATCAACTTTTGTAAAGTAGGGGGAATGTCCGCTAACGGTGATTTGTATGTGGCGGTTTTGCACACCCGAAATTATCTATAAACGTGAAATTTTCTGCAAAACTGACATATACAAAATGTGTGTGCCTTGAATGGTGAATATAGGTCAAAAAGTTGACTGTTCCAATGGG
>JAFIEW010000041.1 GCA_020832375.1 Cyclobacteriaceae bacterium | reverse complement strand
ACATGTTCAATGAAAGTATCTTTTTTTTTCAAAAACCCTAACTTGTGCAGTTGGGTTTTTACATTTCTACCAGAATTCGGGAAGGGATAAAATCACCATTTGATACATAGGCTTTTTCATGCTACAATCAAAAGTTAGCTATTTTACGTTACTTATTTTTCAATTCGCATAATCCGGGTTGAATCAAAAACAGCTCTGAGAGAGCGGCATATCACAGCACAGGGATAAAACCCTGTGCTTTCAACCGGACTTGAAAAAGTCCTGAAAAGACGATGCCATCCGATTACTTGCATTTTTATAGATAGGGTATCGCAATGCTAGGGCTTCGCGTCTTTAAAACCAACCATAGGGCTACCTTATGGTGTGTTTTAAGGCTTTTTCAGAGCTATTCAACACCTTTAGCATTCCACCTTATAGAAAGAACCTTAATCCAATCCGTACTTTTAATGAAAGCCGTCGGACTGATACATCCCTCATCTTAAGACAAACTTCAACCTTTACTTTAGCTCAAATCTTTCCAGTAAATCCGTAGTGACATTGAGCAGTATTAGCGCAATACTGATCAATCCTAGAGCTAGAAACAAAAAGACAAAGTATACACTACCCAATGCCGACCCGACCATTATTGCCACTATAATAACAGGAAGAATCCCAACTAGAAAAATTAAACCAATGATAATAGGCCGTATTAAGAAACGATCCCAGCTTTCTTTAAAGCCCACCTTAGATAGCAAACTAATAGAGATACCAACCAAATAAAGTGATACAAAGAGCAATGGAGCTAGAAAAATCCTACCTAATTCACCATGTACCAAAATGGTAAATACTATTTCTAAAATTAAAGTTGGGATGATGACCTGAATAACGTCCAACGCCAGAACTGCAGTCAACTTTTTAGCAAATGACACCGGCACTAATATAAAATGTGGCTTTTGAAAATCACCCATGTATGATTTCTGCATGCCTGCGGCAAAGAAAATGGTGGCAAGTACCGCCTGATATATTAAAATAACATTTTCTGAGTCAATAATCTTAACACTTATCAAAATGGCGACTACGACACCTATAGCAATGATGATGAAATTATAAAAACCTAGAAGAGGATTATAGTCTATCCTCCACCCTTCTACCCAATTCCTCCAAAAGAATGCGATGGCTCCCTTGCCGAATGGTTTAATATTGAGCTCTTTCTTACTATTTAGTGATACATCTGCTTCACTTTTTCGCTTGTTCTTTCGGATTCGCTCCTGTAATTCTTCGTTTTCTGCGGTGCTGTCCAATACATCCTCGTAATAGTCATCTGCATAGCGCAGGATGGCGGCTATCGTCATTCCAAGAAAAATAACAAAAAGCAAAATCAAAAAGAGGGTTTGGCCAGTATTCAGATAATAAAAGCTCAAACCAATACCTCTCGCCCATCCTACTATCGGAAAATAGTTAAACCCATCGGCACTAATCCATTGTATCGCACCCTTCCAAGGTTCATCATTTAGAGCCGCTGGTATAGCAATTAAGGCAGCTACACCTCCAATCGACAACCTAATACCTAACTTGAGTGGCTTTTCTATATTGAATTTGGTGTTGAGGATAAAAACCAAAAACTGTAAAGGACCAAGAGAAGCAATAAATAGGGTGATCGCTATCAGCATGCTGATGTTATCAATGGCCGTGAGCATGCCTGCGGGAAAAATGAAAAAAGAGATATAAATTGTAAATATGAGACCAAAAAACATGGCCGGTAAAATACTGCGCAAGATGTAAAATAAAAGAATGCGCTGTGGCCGTGCAGGAGCGGTAAAAAGCATGTTCACATCTGCCATACTAAAAAAGGTAACATTGGTAGAGGTACTTTTGTAAAGCCTAAAACAAAAATATATCAAAAGTATGACTGTAAATACCCCCACCAATATAGCGGAGCCGTCCATGCCGAAATCTAGGTCCGCAAAAGGCGAAGTATCCAACGCATCTTTGCCGCTTCTCATGGTGTAAATCCATATCAAATAGGCAATACCAAGAGCATATGCTATCAATCTGCCTGGGCTCTTTAAAATCAAAAGAATATTATTTTTGAATTTAAGTAGCTCCTTGATCGAAAGTAATTTAAACTCATTCATCGGCGGTAATCTTTAAAAAATAATCTTCTAAGCTCTCAGACTCACTGCCTACATATTGATCACGAACAGCCGCAATGGTTTCGTTCATAATCATTTGACCCGCCTTCAATATGATGACGCGATCTATGACCGACTCCAAGCTGTCAATAATATGGGTGCTAACCAAGATCGTAGTACCCTCTGCCTTTAGCTCTTGAAAGATTTCTTTCGTGACACGAATCGCCTTAGGGTCTAAACCAATAAATGGCTCATCTAGGAACAATAGCTTTGGCCGAATGAGTAAACCACAACAGATGGATACCTTCTGCCGCATTCCTTTGGATAGTTCTCTCCCTAGCTTTTTCTTCTTATCAGCTAGCTCGTATTTTTGCAGTAGCTCTTCGGCATAGTCCTCATAATTTTCGAGCGAGTAGGCCTGTGCTATGAAAGTCAAATGTTCTTCGACGGATAGTAAATCATAAACATTGGGGGTTTCAGGAATATAAGCGAAAAGTCGCTTGGCTTCCATACTTTGGTGGTCATAGCCGCCAATCTTTATATCACCTTTTGTTTTGCGTAATAGACCTATGATCAATTTGAAAGTAGTACTCTTGCCTGCACCGTTTGGACCAACTATACCTACCACATCTCCCTCACAAAGGGAAAAACTCAGATCGTTGACAGCAACTACCTTTCCGAAGGATTTTGCCAATTCATTTACTTCTAATATCATCGTTTTTTTATCTATTGCTTGTGCCTTAGCATTTGTTATTTTTTTTCTTGAATTATTACATTTTAGTCTTCCGCTATTGTGATAGTAGTAGTATAATGCCTGTCTGCATTCAAAAATGGCTTTTAAAACGTGGCTTTTATATGCGACCTCCTACGGGGTCGATGCCACGCTTAGCATGATTGCTAT
This sequence comes from Cyclobacteriaceae bacterium, assembly GCA_020832375.1. Classification (GTDB taxonomy): domain Bacteria; phylum Bacteroidota; class Bacteroidia; order Cytophagales; family Cyclobacteriaceae; genus JAFIEW01. The sequence continues at coordinate 25,740 of JAFIEW010000041.1, read as the reverse complement.
AGATAGGTGATCCCTACGGGGTCAGACGGCATCCAAATTCATCGCAAGGAAATTAAGCCGCATTCTTATTTTAAGCTTATAAGCTACAATCTGTTTATACCTGCAGAAATAGTGGCCTTGATTCGACTAAATAAACTACCCACTTGAGCCGTGAACGCTAAATGATAGCTGTATTTATAGGTGCCTTCAGCAAAAGGCTAGAGCCACTTTTTTATGAAGGCTATCAACTAAATTCTTTTTCCGCTTTAATAAATGTCGGCCTTGATTCGATTCACTAGCCCACTAGATTGAGAGTGGGAAATCTTTAACTACCAATAAGCATAAAAAAAGCTCCTTACTAAAGTAGCAAGGAGCTTTTGTATGGATTGTAAGATAGAAAGTCTAGCTTTCCTCTTGATATTTATCAATGAGTTCAGCAAGGTCAAGCACTTTGACACTATCTTCTTTTTCTTGGTTTTTCACTCCGTCGCTCATCATCGTCATACAGAAAGGGCATGCTGCGGCAATTACATCAGCTCCAGTAGCAAGTGCTTCTTCTGTTCGCTCAATGTTAATTTCTTTATTACCTTTTTCAGCATCTTTAAACATTTGAGCACCACCCGCACCACAACAAAGGCCTTTGGTACGGCAACGCTTCATTTCTACTAATTCTGCATCAAGCGCTTGAAGTACTTCACGCGGAGCCTCATAAATATTATTGGCTCGACCCAAATAGCAAGAGTCATGATAAGTAATCTTTTTACCTTTAAACTCACCTCCACCTTTCAGTTTCACCTTGCCTTCGTTGATCAATTGCTGCAAGAAAGTAGAGTGGTGAATGACCTCATAGTGTCCACCTAGGTCAGGGTATTCATTTTTAATGGTATTGAAACAATGAGGGCAAGCGGTTACGATCTTTTTAATTTGATACTCATTGAGCACTTGAATATTGCTCATGGCCTGCATTTGGAAGAGGAATTCATTACCCGCTCTTCTTGCAGGATCGCCGGTACAAGATTCCTCATCACCTAATACGGCAAAGCTGATTCCCACTCTATTTAAGATTTTTACAAAAGCTTTGGTAACACTTTTGTAGCGGTCGTCGAAAGAACCAGCACATCCTACCCAAAATAAAACTTCCGGTGCCTCTCCTTTTGCTGCCATTTCTGACATTAAAGGTACTTTATATTGTGTTTCGCTCATAGTAATGTTGCGTTTTATACTTAGTGATTGTTTATTTATTGATGCTATCTGCCCACTTGAATCGATCCGTAGGTGGGAATTTCCAAGGTGCAAAGCTAGTCTCTACGTTTGAGAACATGCTATTCCAACTGGCTGGCGCGTTGGATTCTTCCATTGCCTGATATCTTCTCAACTGTAAGATGATATCCAAAGGATTGATGTTAACAGGACAAGCTTCTACACAGGCATTGCAGGTAGTACAAGCATTGATTTCTTCAGGTGTGATGTAGTCTCCGAGTAGCGATTTACCATCCTCAAGACCTTTACCACCTTTCTCCAAGCTATCACCCACTGCTTCCATGCGGTCTCTGGTATCCATCATGATTTTACGCGGGGAAAGCTGCTTACCGGTCAGGTTGGCAGGGCATTCTGCAGTACATCTACCGCACTCGGTGCAAGAGTAAGCATCCATCAAGTTTTTCCAAGTAAGGTCATTGATATCTTTAGCTCCGAATACACCAGGATCTTCAGCTGGAGGCTCATCACCGCCTGTTCCTAGCATGGCTTTAACCTCTGTGGTCACCGCATCCATATTGTCCATGTGGCCTTGCGGCTTTAATTTAGCAAAATAAGTATTTGGGAATGCCATGAAGATGTGCAAATGCTTACTATAAGTAACATAAATGGCAAAGCCTAAAATACCTACAATATGAAACCACCAAGCAACACGCTCTATTACCACAAGGGTGCCCACAGAAATGCCCTCAAATAAAGGAACGAAAAGAGAAGAGATCCAGAAAGAACCCACTTCCGGATACTTAGGGTGTTGCCCCTGCAATACTTGATCGGAAGCATTCATGGTAAAGATAGCAGCCATTAAAACTATTTCAACCATCAAAATAATGTCTGCGTCAAGAGAAGGCCAACCTTTCATTTCGCGCGACTTAAACCTCTCTAGCTTCATCACATGTCGTCTCCATAGGAAAATGACACAAGATAAGACCACCAAGAAGGCCAAAATCTCAAAGATGTTCATTGCCACCAAATATATTGACCCTAAAAAAGGCGCAAATATTCTGTGAGTACCCGCTACACCATCAATGACAAACTCCAGCACCTCGAGATTGATCACGATGAAGCCTACATATAAAAATAGGTGAAAAGTAGCGGGAATGATTTTTTTAAACATCTTCTTTTGCCCGAAAGCTACCAAAAGCATGTTTTTAAATCCCTCTGAGCCGCCTTCTCTCTCTTCTGGACGGCCCATCTGAATATTTTTTTTGATCCGATTGATCCTTTTGTATAGTATGTAGCCTGCTACACCTACAACCAACAAAAAAAATATTTGCGGTAAGTAATTCATATTTAATTATTTAGAGTTGTGGGTTAAATATTCGTTATAAATTTTTCAAATCAACTATTGACTGTAATATTTTTTTGTCTACCTTTGTATCACAATTCGGCGGTGATGTAGCTCAGTTGGTAGAGCATCGGACTGAAAATCCGTGTGTCGGTGGTTCGAATCCACTCATCACCACCATTTAGCCTCGATTTTTTCGAGGCTTTTTTTATGCCCTTTCTTTCTTCCTTACTTTTTATTACTGCGCTAAATCCCATCTTTGTCTTTGATGAATTAAGTTAATCAATTATTATCAATCATCCTTATAATCGTATCCAATTACAACCATATCTTAAAAAATAGGTTCGTTTTGAACATTTTTTTATGGCAATTGAAATCGTTTGTACGCGTCTGTAGAATGAATTTTAAAGGTAATAAGGAAAGTATATAGTATGCAAGCATACTATTTTTTTCAGCACTTATTTAGAAATATTCTAAGGTAAAAAGAAAGGTCAATTTATCAACAAACTCTGAGTGTCAACAAAAAAACCACAGCGATATCGCTGTGGTTTTTTTTATATTTTATTGTTGTCCCGTCCTAAAATGACATTACTCATTATGCTTATCCGCATACTACATAAATAGATATACGCATTGAAAAGGAAGAGCTTGTTATTTTGTTCCGCCCTTTCAGGGCTAAGTCATGCTGTCTACTTCTCATTGTCAAAGGACTTCACCCTGTGCTTTGCTATATAGCGTCTTCAGCGCTTTCAAAACATAGTACTTCCTTTGAAGTTTAAGGTGCAAACAAGCGTCTAAGCATATTACTCATTTAAGAATTTTAAGACTGAAACTCATTAACCGCGTCGCTGAGGTCAAAAACCTCATGATCTGACAACTTAGCTTGCAAGATCGAACTGCCTGCTGCCGAGCGATAGCCACCTGCACAGTGGACAACGAGTGGCTTACCATTAGCCACTTCGCTTGCCTTCTCTCTTAGCTCAGGTAGTGGCAATGCAATGGCATTATCAAAGAACTTCCCTTCTGCAGTTTCACTGGCATTTCGAATGTCAATAATACTATAGTTGTCAGGGTTTTTCTTGAAGTCTTCCAAGTCTAAGCTAGGACTTTTCTCTCCATCATTAGCATCGTATACAAATGCACCAGCAATTAGCTTCTCATAACCTATTTTGCTCGTTTTTTGAATCAAGCTTTCTAAAGTTTCCTCATCCCCCGCTACTAAATAATATTTTTCCTCTGGGCTAACGATACTACCGAGCCATGTTTCGAATTTATTACCTTCTTGTATATTGTATGCACCTTTGATGTGCGACCCTTTGAAGGCCTCTGCTGTGCGGCCATCGATGACTACAGCACCCTCCTTTACAGTATGGTTTTTATCCAAACGCTTCACGGCATCAATACTTTTCTGATAATCTTCGGCACCCGCCTTATTGACACCTACACTCCAAGGGAAATACTTAGGTATAAAAGGCTGATCTTCGAGTAGTACTTTCACAAACTCGTCCTCTGTCATGGTCTTTAGTGCATAATTGGTCTGCTTTTCTTCGCCTATGGTACTCGAGTTTGCATCACTCAGCGCCTTACCGCATAGCGAACCCGATCCGTGTGCAGGATAGACCACCACATCGTCGTCAAGCGCCATAAATTTATCACGACTTTTGTACATCATTTTAGCGAGTTCCTCTCTTTTAGCCTGCATATTACCCGCCTTTTCTCGCAGGTCGGGTCTACCCACGTCGCCAATAAAAAGGGTGTCACCAGTAAATACAGCCTTGTCCTTGCCATCTTCCTCTACTATGATGCTGATACCATCAGGAGAGTGACCAGGTGTATGGATGGCTTTTAATTTGACCTTTTCAGGAAGCTCTATGACATCGCCTTCATCGAAAGCTATATGTGGATAATCTGCACCCACCATTTCACTCACATAAATTTTGGCACCTGTAGTCTGATGAATTTCCAAGTGAGAGCTCACAAAGTCAGCATGAGGGTGAGTTTCGATCACACCTTTTATTTGAGCGCTATGCTCCTTAGCAAATTCGTAATAAGGCGCCGGATTTCTGGCAGGGTCTACGAGGTAAACCTCATCACCCGCCAAGAGTGCATAAGAATAATGCGCAAGTCCTTTGTCTTCGAATTGTTGAATCTTCATTGTTATAATCCTTTTAATTTCTGATTTACTATATTATACGACCAAAGGCAGGTGCGATGTTATTTTGTGTGAGTTAGCTCACATAAAGGGGGTATAGCGTGGGATGAGGGGGTGAATGAATCTTATAAAAAAAGCATCTCTTTCAAGATGCTTTAAGTTAATAATATGAAAGTCGACAGCGATTAATTGTCTCTCAACCCTTCAAGTGTTTTAAGGTATTCTTCTAATTCCTTTTTATTTACATCAGGATTAGGATCATTGGGCATGGCTATCGGGTTTTCTTGTAAATTCCGATATACATCAGGCTTATTTTCCTTTATCTCAATGGTTACTTTGGTTATTTTTTCTAACAATTCCTTCTCAGTCATAGTGTTTTCAGTTTATGGACTAAAATGATATCGTTAATTCAATCAATTAAGTCGCTAGTTTCAAAAAATATTAGGATTGTTTTTCAATCTTATATAACCTTACGTCTATTTCCTGCAATTTGTTTAGTATCATAATATATGTCTTCTTCACGTCAATATTTATCCCCTTTCTTTTTTCGGTTCTTATTGACTGTGCTATTTCATGCAAAAGCGTTTCATGTTGTTTTACAATTTTCTTCTCCATCCTTCTTTTATCGTTTAATGAGTTACAGCAATCCAACTTAACAGTTCTATTAATTATAAAAGCTCTACAAGAGCTGTATTCGAATGGCTAGTAAAGATTTTTCAAGCTTAGATTGAAAGTGACTTTGATAATTAAAAACTTGGGTTTGGATTACATCTGGGTTCGATTGTATTGAGTTAAAGTTGATAATCGAAATATTCAGTACTTGGTTCCTAAGAAATTTGTTACTCCTTTTGAGCTAGTTTAAGGTAAAAAGAGTAAAAATACTTAGGCTTATAAAGAGAGAAAATATGGTGGACTTGAAAGAATTGGTTTGCGATTGAAAGAAGAAAACACCAATTCGGTCAAGGGTATTGAAGCTTATCATGAACCTTTGATTATGCAAGAAAAATTGCTTATTCTACGATTAGCATGCAGCTATGAAAAAAATCAAAGCCAATTCTAGGCATTTTCTAAAGTGTTAGTATAAACTATGTGATAGGCTTTAATGCATTCAAAATTTGGGACCATTGTTTGAACCTTTAGGCGCTTTTAAAGCTTATAATAATTATTTAAATTTGCACGTCTTTATAAACTATAAGCGGCTAATAATCATAAATATACGCAAGTGATACAAATAGCAGATATCAAATTAAGTGACTTCCCTCTTTTGCTAGCACCAATGGAAGATGTGAGTGACCCACCTTTCCGTGCTGTATGCAAGGAAAATGGTGCTGACATGATGTATACAGAGTTCATTTCTGCCGAAGGGTTGATCAGAGACGCAGAAAAAAGCCTACAGAAGTTAGATATTTATGATTACGAGCGTCCTATAGGCATTCAGATCTTTGGTGATAAAATAGACAGCATGCGTGAAGCTGCAGCAAAAGCTGAGGCTGCTCGTCCTGAACTAATCGACATCAACTATGGATGTCCTGTGAAGAAGGTGGCTTGTAAGGGTGCAGGAGCGGGCATATTGCAAAACATCCCCAAGATGGAAGAAATGACCCGTGAAATAGTGAAACAAGTAGATCTTCCCGTAACTGTAAAGACGCGATTAGGTTGGGATGAGAACTCCATCAAAATAGTAGAAGTGGCGCTCCGCCTTCAAGACGCCGGCATCAAAGCACTGACAATCCATGGCCGCACAAGAAAGCAAATGTATAAAGGCGAAGCCGATTGGTCGTACATTCAAGAAGTAAAAAACCATCCTGATATTGAAATCCCAATCTTTGGGAATGGTGATATCGATAGCCCACAAAAGGCTCACGAATATAAAAACAAATATGGTCTTGATGGTATCATGATAGGTCGTGCCGCTATAGGATATCCATGGATCTTTAATGAGATTAAACATTATCTCGCCACAGGCGAAATCCTTGACCCTCCTAGCCTTTTAGAAAGAGTAGCGGTGGCTAAAAAGCATTTAGAGTTTAGCCTTGATTGGAAAGGTGATAAACAAGGTATCTTTGAAATGCGACGACACTACACCAACTATTTTAAGGGTATTCCAAACTTCAAGCAATTCCGCATGAAACTAGTAGAATCCGATGATCCACAAGTAGTGTTAGACACCTTAGATGAAGTGGCAGCTACTTTTGCAGGATTTGAGTTTGAAGCAGTTTAGCTGTGGTAATGAATTCATCTTTACAAGAGCGCTATTCGCCGAAGCTATCTACTAGTGCGTTTTCTTGGTTTTTGTTGATCAGTCTTGCCCTCATATGGGGTAGTAGTTTTATTTTAATCAAAAAAGGGCTGGTGTCTTTTTCTGCTATAGAAGTTGGGGCGCTAAGGATTTTTTCAGCGGGAATTGTATTTGTACCCCTTGCTGTGATCAAAATGAAGCATTTATCGCGAAAGAAAGTATTCCTACTTTTTTTCAGTGGCTTATTAGGCAGTTTTTTTCCTGCCTTTCTGTTTGCACAGGCTCAAACACAACTCTCCAGCTCTGTCACTGGTGTGCTCAATGCGCTGACGCCCTTTTTTGTGCTCATCATTGGTGTTCTGGTATTCAAGGCCTCTATTAGCTGGCGTAAAGCACTTGGTATATTTATTGGTTTTATCGGAGCGGTGTTTTTGATCTTAGCTCGCGAAGATGGAGAAGTGGCAGGTATAAAAGTTCATGCATTTTATGTAGTAGCGGCTACCATCTGCTATGGATTTAACCTCAATATCATCAAAAACTATCTTCAAGAAGAAAAAAGCTTGACGATCACCTCAGTTTCCTTGGCTATGATCATGCCATTAGCGGCTTATCTTCTCTTTAGAGACAGTCAGTTTATTGATAAATTCAGCTCTGATCCGCAAGCGTGGACATCCCTAGGATATATTGCTACGCTTGGTCTGATCGGTACTGCCTTTGCGCTGATTTTATTCAACAGATTGGTAAACCTCACAAGTCCTATATTTACTTCCTCTGTTACTTACCTCATCCCTATTGTGGCGGTGTTGTGGGGTCTACTTGATGGTGAAACCCTCTACTTTGGCTATATTGTAGGGATGACTGCCATCATTATTGGTATTTTTCTTTCTAGAAAAGATTGACCCCTATTGTTTGTTTCTCACAAAGATATGGGTGGTATTTTTTTCCTTTTCTTCCTTAAGCTCAAAGTGCTGATTGAGTGAGCGCATGAAAGTGCTCAATTTGCCAAATCCATAGTTACGAGGATCAAAATCAGGCTCCTTTTTACTGAGCAAATTACCCATATGTCCCAAAGCAGCCCAGCCATCATCATCTTCCAGATCTTGAACCGAAAGTCGAATAGACTTCAATAAACTTTTAGGAACCGATTCCTGAGATTTGTCTGGACTCTTTTTATCTGGCTTAACCTTACTATCGGCCGCTAAAATTTCAATATAAATAAATTTATCACAAGCTACAATAAAAGGTTTTGGCGTTTTCTTTTCTCCTAGCCCTATTACTTTCATGCCTGATTCTCGAAGACGCGTTGCCAATCGAGTAAAGTCACTATCACTTGATACAATACAGAAGCCCTCTACCTTTTCGCTGTGAAGTATATCCATGGCATCGATGATCATGGCAGAGTCGGTAGAATTTTTACCAGTAGTATAACTGTATTGCTGTATAGGCACGATGGCATGTTCTAAAAGTAGCGATTTCCACCTTGCGGCACGCGTACTCGTCCAATCACCATAAATCCTCTTGATGGTAGGGATACCAAATTTTTTAATCTCATCAATCATCTCTTTTATATTGGCAGAAGGCACATTATCTGCGTCGATGAGGACAGCTAGTTTTAGCTCCATTTGTATTTGTTTTTTAGGATATAAGCCCTATTGTTTTAAAATCACCTTAATTTTAGCTATATTAATCGTGAAAAACAGCAGATAGACTCAGTAATACATAATGACTGTTACACGGCTATACACTTTAAGTAGCAATTTAATGGAAATAGCGCGTTTAAAAAATCTACTCCTGTATAATCGAATCGCAATAGTTCAAGAATTCTAAGGTAGGCTATACCACCTAATTATAGACAAAATTGCTAATTAGCTATGCGTAGAGGCTTGATGATTTTTATATTTTCTTTCGTCCTACTAGGCCACAAGAGTCTCCTAGCCGCTGAGGTGAGCGTCACTGAAATTGCTTTGCACATTAACCAAACTAACAAAGAAATACGTCCCGAAGAATTCAATACTTTAAAATTTCAAAAAATACCGCTGTCCTCCTCCTACAATTTTGGTTTCAACTCTCAAGAACACATTTTATGTTTTAAGATAGAAAGTCAAACCTCTGAAAACTTAAATTATGTTCTTCAGATTCCTAACATTAATTTCAATGTGCTTACTCTTGCTCAATATGACACTATAAAAGGTCAATGGATAGAACAGCGCTTAGGACTAGAAACCCTGAATGATTCAAATCAAGAGTTGAAAAATTTTTGGGCATTTGATCTGAAAGATTTTGATATAAACCAAGCTTTCTATCTTAGAATACAAAGCGATAGACCCCTGATCCTGTCCATCCAAGTTAAACCATATATTAGCTTATTGAAATCATCTAATCAGCAATCACTGATTTACGGATTTTACTATGGCTTACTGCTAATTATATTCATATACTCTCTTTTTCTTTTCTACTATTTAAAAGAGCCTCTTCACCTTTATTACGCATTACATATCTTTTTCCAGCTTCTAATCAGTTTAGTTATCAGTGGTTTTGGTGTAGCTTTATTTGGAGTTAAAATTTCAACATTCTCAAATTATATTCCTACTATCAGCGTACTTGCCTATAGTGCTATATTACTTTTTGCTTTTAAATTCTTAAACTTAAAAGATCACCAGCCACAATTTTTTATTGGAATGCAGCTTTTTTGGGTATCATTCCTCACCACAATAATTCTTGATTTCTTTAACTATGATAGCTTGGCTTTTAAAGTTGGAAGCTACACCACCATTATCTTGGGTTTAAGTTTATTGGTAGCATCATTTTATGCTTGGAAAGCAAATTTCATAGGTGTACGCTACTTTTTGATAGGCTTTGGTAGTTTTCAGCTTGGCCTTATCATTTATAATTTGGCATTTGCAGGTTATGTTACGCCTTCAGCATATACCCAATATAGCATTATGATCGGCTTATCGATTGAGGCCTTGATGATTACACTGGGTATGACTTACCGTCAGTATCAATTGAAACTTGACTATCAAAGAATTCAAGCTGAAAAGATGGATTTAATTCACGATCAAAAAGCATCGCTTGAAAAGGAGGTAAGCATGCGGACTACGGACATAGAAAGAAAACAAACAAAGATTGAAGAGCAAAACCGATTACTCCAGAGTAGACAGAAAGAACTTTTAGCAATCAATGAATCTTTGCTTTCTCAAAAGGCTATCAATAAAGCCCAAAACGAACGACTGGCGAATTTAAATAAATCCCTAGAAGCAGAAGTCGAGTTGAGAACTGCTGAGATCCGAGAAATGCTCGCCGGATTGATTAAAAAGAATCATTTGATGGAGGAGTACAGCTATAATATATCGCACCACCTGCGCGCACCGCTTGCCCGCATGGAAGGTATTTTTGAGCTTTTCCAACTTGAAAAAAATGAAATATGCGACAATGAATGGTTTTCGGTTTTACGAAAATCATCTATAGAACTAGAAGAGGTAATTAGAGATCTCAACACTATCGTTGATGTTGAAAACAGCCCTGACATGGAGTATCAGGATGTATGCATTAATGATCTAATCAATAAAATACGCAAAGATTATGACAGGGTCATTAGAGTAGAGAAGATCGACTTTCAAGTAGAAAACGTTTGTACAAATCCTATTCGGACTATTATCCCGTATCTGAAAAACATACTTTCCTGTTTAATAAGCAATGCGATAAAATTTCGCTCAATCGAACGCTCAGCTCTTGTCCGGTTAAATGTTGACTATGCAAACAATGGACTGATCATAGAAGTTGAAGATAATGGTATAGGCATGAACTTTAAGCGCATTAACAAAGATAGGATTTTTGATATGTACCAAAAGGCTCATCTGCACCTGCCAGGAAAGGGTTTAGGATTGTATTTATTGAGGCTCCAAGTAGAAGTACTTAATGGAACAGTAAATGTAGAAAGTGAGGCAGGGATAGGGTCTAAATTTATGGTTTGGTTACCTTTGCCACAGGAAAATATGAATCCCATTGATTAGTATGAACAAAAAAACCGAGCTAATAGCCGCTGAAAAAAAAGCAGCTGACCTTTTTGCTGCCATTGAATCTGGTGGCTACCTTCATTCCTCGCAAACAGAAAAAGAATTGAACGAGCGAATTCACACGCTTGCAGGTGAGATGTATGGTATCAAAAAATACTGGCATAAACGTATTGTACGGACAGGTGAAAACACCCTTCATCCATACGACGAAAACCCACCGAATTTAATGATTAAAAACGATGACATTCTCTTTATCGATTTTGGTCCGATATTCGAAGAGTGGGAGGCCGATTTTGGTAGGACTTATGTAATTGGTGAAGATCCGTATAAATTAAAATTAAAAAACGATATAGCGTCCGCTTGGAATGACGCTAAAAGCTGGTTTGATGAGCAGGATCAGCTTACATGTAAAGATCTTTTCGGTTATGTAAGCTCTTTAGCCAAAAAATATGGGTGGGAATTAGGAGCTGATTTTGCTGGCCATTTGATAGGCAGCTTTCCTCATGAGAACATCGACCCAAATAAGGTGAATAATTACATCCACCCTGAGAGTAATAGCTTGATGAAGCAAAAGTCACCCGACCTAGAGGGCCCATTTTGGATATTAGAGATTCACTTTGTAGATAAAAAGCGAAAAATTGGTGGGTTCTACGAGCAACTTCTCAATATATAATATATAAGTTGCTATTCTGATTGATTTTTAATAATTTTATTTCAACTGATTCAATACGATAATACTTTCTTTTCCAAAAGCTTAGGTTAAAGCAATCTTGTAAACAGCATCCTAAATAGTTACTGAACCAATTTTAATGCAAGGCATATTGGAAACTCTTCTTTATAATGAGGGATTACACTCACCTATTCATTATTAAAGATGGCTCATCATTTTTAAAAAAGAAAGCTAATGCTAATCCTAAAACTGACCTTATGAAACTGAAACATGCTTTGTCTTTACTATTCATAACAGTAGCGGTTATTGGATGCGATCCAAATCATACAGATGAAAACAATCAGCTAAGCTTCGAAAAGATTGATAAGCCAAAAAGCTACTCTGCGGAGGGGGATGCTGATGATGTGAGTGATATACTACAGGAAGAAATCACCGAATTACCTTCATATATAGCCAATGAACTTGCTGATGATCACCGATTTCTATTTGCCACATCTGGCGATCTTACCAAAGACAGAAGGGAAGACCTCATCGTGATTACAGAGTTCAAAGAAACCAATGATGAAGATTCAGCAAATTGGATGAGAAGAATTTCTATTTTCGATAACTACAAAGATTCTAGTGAAGTAGTACTCAGTTTTCAGTCCGACAGCTTGGTTTTATGTAGTAGCTGCGGTGGATCAATGGGCGACCCATTTGTTGGTATCATTATTGAAAGCCCAATATTTACCATTTCTCACTATGGAGGCAGTAGTTGGCGCTGGACTCGCGAACAAAGCTTCATCTATAATGCTCAAGTCGAAAATTGGATGATCTATAGGGATGCTGAAAGTAGCTACCATAGTAGTAAACCTGCCGACGCAGCCGAAAAAGTTAGAACGAAAAAAGACCTAGGCAATCAGCTTATAAAAACGGTAAATATATACCAATCTATGGGGAATTAATACCGAGTTGACAGTTATCATTATAAAGAGGACGTCAATTTAGGATGCCGCTGTCTTAATTTTTTAAGTATATCCAGTGTATGGGAGTGATCACCATGTATACAAACGGTATCGACATTTAGAGGGATAGTTTTACCACTCTTCGTTTTAAGTTCTTTCTTCGTAGACAAAGACTCATATCGACCGATAATTTCATCAGAGTCAGCAATGATGGCAGATGGCTGAGTGCGAGCAACTAAACTCCCGTCATCCTCATAAGCACGATCTAAAAAGCCTTCTAGAAGAAAATTAAATTGTCTTTCTTCAAGCATCGACCGTAAGATAGCATTCGGGGGAACTACCAATGGCACACCCTTCAAAAGATACCCCTCAAATATGCGTACAATCGATTCAGCAATTTGTGGATCTCGGGCGGCTTGGTTGTAAAGGGCACCATGAAGCTTGATATGATGAATCGCTGTTTGGGAGTCCTCGCAACAAAGATTAAATAGATCCATCTGCTGATCGATCTGGGACTTCAGCTGCTGGTAAGATAAATTATGCTCTTTCCTTCCAAAGTTTTCCCTGTCGATATAAGAGGGATGAGCACCCACCTTTACATTGGATACATTTGCTAGCAACATTACTTTTAAAATATCTTTTAAGCTACCTGCATGACCACCGCAGGCTATATTTACCTCATCAACCAAAGGAATTAACAAGGACTCTAATGGGACACCTTCTCCTAAATCACAATTAATTTTTAACATCTACCAGCTCATTAAAGTAAAACAAACTATCAGCACTTGCACCTGAGACGATATGTACATAATCTTGCAATACCAAATCAGGCCTTGCATAGCCTGATTCAAAAAAGTCAATAGCCGAATTACCATGCTTCCTTTTTGAATAACCAAATATTCTACCATGTTTAAAAGGGTACATTTGCTGATACTTACGATTGGTGCTGATTAGGCTCTGTTTATCTTCATGATTGGCAGCACCAATCCAAATTTCGACTCCATCACTTTGCTCAAAAACAGTCTCAAACGAAAGCTGCACACTACCACTTCCTTTCTTGGACTGAAAAAGGTAATCACCGCCAGCATCAGTAATGTAGGTGGCAAAGGCGGATCCACCACTCGGGGCAAACCAAATCTCGTCGTACATGTATCCGGCTAGTACCTTTGGTCCATTATTAATATTACTTTGAAGAGCCTTATAATTATCATGTATCACCGAAAAGATCGAATCCCCTTTCTCTGGTATTCCCAACAAGGTTGCATAAAGCTTAATATGCTCAGCCATTCCTAAGGGGTGTACTTCTTGAAAGTCCAAATTGAGTAAACTTTGAATTCCCGCCTTTTTTAGCCGATCCGATTCTCGCTGCCCCCCTTCTACCCGATGCGTCACATAAAATTCAGGTCTTAAACTGATCAATCGCTCCATGTTGGGACGAAGATCGCTTCCCAAATCTATAATATCACCGCGATCTACTAGAACACGAGCATCTTGACTGTATATAAATGAGACATTAGGAAAGCCAGTTATCGCATCCAATCGACCCAAGAGTTCAAAAAAATGAAGCTGTGCGGTTGTAGATAGCACCCAACTCTCAACGGGATATTGCAAAACAGCATCTACCTTCAGTTGATGATTATCAGGTACCATATCCGCACCTTTAGCTTGTAAAAGATAGGTGGCCACTACCTCATCCATTTTTACATTAGAGCCGACATGCAGTAGGTAGCTCGATGAGTCAATACGCTGCAAGCGATAGGTTGAGGAATACTGCATAATTTCCGTATCGCTAGACCGATCAAAAGTAGTTGGTTGATCACAACTAAAAATGAATAAAAGGAAAAAAAGCGGTAGGATGGTTTTAAAAAGGATCATCAAGAGTAAACGAATATTAAAATCTGTTTATACGATAAATCAAACATAAACTAATATTTTTATAAAACCAAAGCTATCTTCCATAAGTTCAACAAAAAAAAGATGAGCGGATGGATTTATTAGGAAAATGATTACCTGACTGATTCTTGTGGTCTAATTAAAAAAAGATGATGAATATGGTAAAAATAAGTGCTAGTATCAATTTATAATAGCGATAGGATAATACGCTTAAACGCATCACTACAAGTTGCATGTGGATGCTATTTTTAATATGACTATTTCATTCCTGAAGACGAAGACATTTAAATATTAAAAGGCGAAATTGTAAGTCATATTTCCAATGAAGATCTCGAAAAAACAGGCTGACCGACTAAAAGGCTAAAAAGAATGATCAACCATTACTCAGGATTTGTATTAAGGCTAAAAAGTCAAAAGCGATGGGTCATCAATTTTTAGATCCCCTTTTTAGTATTTTAACCAGTGGCAATATATAATGCGACCACCTTCGGGGTCGATGGTTAGAACTAGTTTTTCCCATAGACAGGTGATCACTTCGGGATCTGAAAGCTTTGTTATGTCTTGCCCCGAAGTTTCCATTTTCTAGCTTTTAGTGTAAGGCTATTTTAGGACATATCACTCCCGAAGCGTCTAGATATCTATGTCGTTTTTAGTGCAAGAGGATACCACCTTACCACTCTAAAGCTTTGCTATATTGCGCATTCAGCATCTTTAAGCAATAATAGTTCCTTTAAAATTTAAGATGCAAAAAAGCACCTATGCATATTTTACTTTTTTCGAGCGATCAAAATGCCATCTCTTATTGGAAGTAAAAGGTTTTCAACTCTGGGGTCTTGGTGAACATAATGGTTATACTCCCGAAGCGCCTGAGTATCTTTGTCATTTTTAGTATAAGAGGGCACAACCTTCCCACTCCAAAGCACATTGTCGGCTAAAATCCAAGCCCCTGAAGGTAGACCATCAATGATCATATCATAGTACATGCGATAACTAGCTTTATCTGCATCGACGAAAACAAGCTGAAACTGCATGTCTAAGGTTTTCACAATTTCACGTGCATCACCAATTCGATAATCAATTACATTGCTAAGACCAGCCTCTTTAAAATAACCACGGACCTTGCTTTCTAACTCCTCATTTATATCGATAGTAACAATCTGCCCTCCATCTTGAAGTCCTTCGGCCATGCAAATTGCAGAGTAACCAGTATAAGTACCAATTTCTAATATGCGCCGAGGTCTAATCATCTTAGCGATCATGGAAAGTAATCTTCCTTGAAAATGACCGCTAAGCATTCGCGGCATCATTACGTGAGCATGAGTATCTCGATTGAGCTTTGACAATAAAGGTGGTTCAGCATCAGTATGCTGGTCGCTATATTGCTGTATTTCTTTGGGTATAAAATCCATAAGGTCTCGATTGAAGAATCAGGACAACTACTATCATCATCCCACGCTAAAGAAAACTATTTGAACTTGGCGATAATGGTACGACCGCCTTTTACCACCTCATCGATACCAACCATAATTCGTGCATCGGTGGGCAAAAAGACATCTACACGAGAACCAAACTTGATAAACCCAAACTGCTCTCCTTGCTTAAGCTCTTGCTCTTCCTTCACATAGTATCGGATGCGACGCGCTACAGCACCTGCTATCTGCCTTACTAATACCGGTACACCTTTAGCGGTTTCGAGCAACATGCTTGTCCTTTCATTTTCTGTACTGGCTTTTGGATGCCAAGCCACCAAGAATTTCCCAGGGTGATAAGCGAATTTTTTAACTTTACCCGCTACAGGAGTAAAATTAGCATGTACATTGAGGGGAGACATGAAAATAGACACTTGAATACGCTCATCATCAAAATATTCGGGCTCCCTTACTTTGTCAATAACAACAATCTTACCATCCGCGGGAGAATAAATGTTGTTATCATCTTCAAAAATGATGATGTTAGGAAGACGGAAAAACTGGAGGAATAGTAAAAAAATAACCACTGAAACCCCGAGAATAATTTGTCTTAAGAGCACAAGCTCAGGTAAACCAAAATAGAGGACCAATTGAATAAGAGCAATTACCACAATGGTAACGAGTAACATGCGGTGCCCTTCCTTGTGAATAGTCATAAATAGTTGTGTTAAATCTTAAATGATGAATGGCACAGGGCCTATCAATTTCTCTGAAACGGATGAATAACTGAAAATGTTATACGGCTTATTCAAATGAACGGTTAAATATAGGAATAAAGCTCGAAACAATAAATTTGAACGGTTGATAAAGCCTCTGAAAGTATAAAAACCCCACCATGAAAAGTGGGGTTTTTATAAATCGCTAGATCTAAAGTATCAAATTGCAAAAAAAATTATTGTTCGGATATTAGGCTAATATCCATCTGTATTAGAATCCACCTCGGAAGCTATAAGTCTTCGCTACTTTATCAATAGCCACGATATAAGCCGCTATTCTCATAGGTACATCATACTCTTTTGATATTTTATATACAGTATTGAAGGCCTCCTTCATAATTCTATCAGAACGACGATTTACGCGTTCAGCGGTCCACTTATATCCTAAACGGTTTTGCACCCATTCGAAATAAGAAACGGTTACTCCACCGGCATTCGCCAAAATATCAGGAGCTACCATAATACCTTTTTCATTGATAAATTGATCGGCTTTGGCAGATGTTGGCCCATTAGCACCCTCTACAATAAGCTTTGCGCGAATATCTTTCACATTTTGCATCGTGATCACATCTTCCATTGCAGCTGGCACGAGAACATCTACATCTAAGGTAAGCAATTCAGCACCATCAATTCTGTCTGCACCATCAAAGCCCTCCAAAGATCCCTTATTATTATTACGATGTTCAATGGCCTTTTGGATATCAATTCCTTTTTCATTGACATAGGCACCAGACACATCACTAATAGCACGGATACTCACTCCTCTTTCTTCCATCAAGATGGCAGCCCAAGAACCGACGTTACCAAAGCCTTGGATGGCTGCGGTAGCTTGGTAAGGGTTAATTTTCAATTTTTCCATCGCAGCCATAGCAGATACCATCACCCCACGACCAGTAGCTTCGGTTCTTCCTAACGAACCACCCAATACGAGCGGTTTACCGGTTACCATGGCGTTGACGGTCATACCTTGGGTACGCGAGTATTCATCCATCATCCAAGCCATTTCACGTGGACCTGTGCCCATGTCAGGAGCTGGAATATCGCGATCAGCGCCAAAAATTTCAATCATATTATTGGTGTAAGCACGTGTGAGGCGCTCTATTTCACCGGCCGACATCTCACGTGGATTACATTTAATTCCACCTTTTGCACCTCCGTAAGGGATATCTACTACAGCACACTTCCATGTCATCCAGGCGGCAAGCGCCTTTACTTCATCGAGGTTTACTCCCATATCATACCTAACCCCTCCTTTAGAAGGCCCTAAGATATTGGAGTGTATCACACGATACCCTTCAAATACTTTAATGGAACCATCGTCCATTGTGACCGGAAGAGAGACAATTACTTGTTTGGTCGGATTTTTTAATACATTATACACCTCATCATTCAGCCCCAAATGCTGTGCTGCAATATGAAACCTTGACATCATTGACTCGAAAGGATTCTCTTTGTCCTTAATCGGAGCCGGCTCGATATAACCCATAGTTCCGCTTGTTTGTTGTTGGATGGATATAGTTAAATTCTTATGCAATATTACACATTTTTTTTCCATCGCAAGCGTGAAATTTGGTTTTTATGTGGGATGAGAACGCTGTCAAATCTTCATTTCATCATCCAATACCAATCACACTTTCAAACGATTAGTTATAGCACGTTAAAGACAACCTAACTAGCGAATTAAACCAATCAGCAACAATATTCATTTGATTATAAAGTTGGATAAAATATACTTTAATCTGTGCTTAAAGATGCAATATTGCATCTTCACATTCAAAGGCAGACCATATTAAGAGCTTTTAACTTCGCTTCATCAAGATAAAAGTTAAATCAAATGTTTATTGAAGAGGGCTATTTGGCTCTTTCTTCATGACATCATAAACAATTTTGTCCATTCGACTAGGCATCCATTTATTTAAGAATACGGCTAATTTTCCTTGGGTAGTCAACACAAGATCTCTTTTACCTTTATTAAAAGCAAGCACGGATCGTTTAGCGACTTCTTCAGCGCTCATCATCTTGCTCTCATCACGAGGTGACTCCCCCTGAGCTTCCCCTTTTTCGTTGAGTGCATTTTGCCTAATATTAGTACCCGTAAAGCCAGGACTTACAACCAATATTTTGATTCCCTCATGCATCACCTCGGTTCGCAAGGCCTCAAAAAAACCATTCATAGCATATTTAGAAGCGGTATAGGCTGTACGTGCGGGAGTACCTCTATGACCATTGATTGAGGATACGGCAATAATACCGCCCTTACTTTTCTTAAGATGCGGAAGGGCATACTTAGTTGCATATACCGCACCATAGAAATTGATATCCATCACCTGCTCGAAGGTATCAAGGTCAAGGACTTCAAATAGTGCACGCATGGAGATACCTGCATTGTTTACCAAAAGATCTAACTGACCATACCGATCTACGAGCTGTGAGACCATCTGCTCATTATCAGACTTATTGGCAGAATCAGCAAGCAGGCACAAATGGTCAATATTGACAGCCTTTAGCTCCTTTGAGAGTGAATCAAGGCGGCTTTGATTTCTACCGCTTACCCCTAAACAATAGCCTTGGTTACCAAGCTCAAAAGCAAATGCCTTTCCTATGCCAGAGGTAGCTCCAGTAATGAGCGCAACTTTTCTTTGTTTCATCATTATAACTTGTGTACATTTCAAACTTAAGATATTTCGAGCATAGAGTAAAATATTTTCTTTCGTTGATGCTAATCAAGATTTTAGCCATTATGCGAAAAAGGAACAATCAGCACGAAAATCAAAAAAGTTATTTCCCCTGATTGGAAGATACAAATAAAAGAAAATACCTATCCGCTTGTTTGAATATTAAATTTCAAAGGAAGTCCTAAGTTTTAAAAGCGCTGAAGGCGCTATATATCAAAGCACAGGGTGAAGCCCTGTGAGAAATAGACAGCATGACTTAGCCCTGAAAGGGCGGAACAAAGTAACAAGCTGTGGCTTTTCAGTGTGAATATCTATTGTTGTAGATATGCGGATAAGCATAAATGATTATACCTATCCGCATTACTACAGGTTTATTAGATATCAATTGTAGAGATGCCTTTTGATTCCTGAGGCTAAAAACATATAATAAAGTGCGCTCTTCAGCTTGATTTTCTATGAATAAAACTGCAAAGTATATGACTAAAAAAAGTGATCACCAATCACTGAAGGTTCATAATAAAGCTAAAAATATAAAACCTGTAAGCCATCAATTTTAGATTCAGTCGATGTCATCTTGACCATTAAGGGTTTATATACGACCGCCCTCGGGCTTGATGATGAAAGCTCATTTTTTCTAAAGAGATGTGATTTTTTCGGGATCTGGTTGGTTTCTTGCTTTCAAAATTCAATGCGCTTATCCGCTTGTTTGCACCATAAATTTAAAACGAAAAAATAAGGTTTAAAAGCAATGAAGGCGCCATATATAGCAATGCACAGGATGAAGCTGTGTGAGAAATAGAAAGCATGCACTAAGCCCTTGAAGAGCGACACAAGATAACAAGTTGTTTCTTTTCAAAGCGTCTATCCATATCCATACTAATGTGGATAAGCATAAAATTTGAAACCCTGTGCCTGTGCAATGGATGAGAATAGACGATAATAAAAATATAAGAACTTGAATGAGGCTCACTACTCTTTATTGAAGATTATACTGAGCCGCCAGTATGCAAAAACTGAACGGTTGAGCGATTAAGTAAGGCATTGCTACAAAGACAATTGGCTTAACATAGCAACACAAGGGGGATATTTATTTGCTGAATGTATGCGCTCATAGTGCTCAATGATTACACCTTGTGAAACCCTGTGTCAATACTGTATTAGTTGGTGATCTAAATGATTACACCATATCGATAGATTACAACCTATTTCATGCTGGTTGGTATGTATCTTGGGCATGCTTAAAAACAGCTAAATTGTTGATAAATAAATCATAAAATCTTTATTTGTTTTAGTGCACAGTTTTTATTCTAAAGTGGCGAAAATACTTGCACGAAAATGTCTGAGATAGATATTTTGTAGCTTAGCCCCAAGCATTATCGTAATTTGTGATTCATAAATAATAGGTGGTATTTATGACTTGAAACTTCAGTACTTGGGATTTTTTAAGCAAGCGCTATCTAAAGGCTGTGTTAAGCTTTCGATAGCGTGACTTCTACAAGCATGCGGATATACACATTAAAAACGAACTAAACACTAATGTATTCAAAAGCCTCTCCTCCTTATCAAGAAAGAGATAAATTTGCACTGGAAGCTAAATAATATCGATTTTGGTTGGGATAAGAAGCTATTGGATTATTTTTGCGGTAGGAAAACGCTACAAGAAGAAATCTTTATTAGCCTATACTCGAAAGGTCTAAGCTAAATGAATAAATTCATTAACAGCCTACAAACCATCATTTAAAAGGCGAAAACCTACCGATAGCTAGGGATAAACATGGGAAGAAACATCACTGAAGTAGAATTTAACTTTTCTAAAGGCCAACTGTACTTTGCATCTGACTTTCATTTGGGTGCTCCTAACCCAGAAAGAAGTTTGACGCGTGAGCGTGAAATTATCCGATGGCTCGAAGAGGTCAGCAAAGATGCAGCTGCGATTTTTTTACAAGGAGATATATTTGACTTTTGGTTCGAGTACAAGAAAGTGATACCCAAGGGCTTTGTTCGATTTCAAGCTAAAGTCGCCGAATTAACCGATGCAGGCATTCCAGTGATCTTTTTTGTGGGCAATCACGACCTATGGATGAAGGACTATTTTCAGCAAGAACTTGGAGTCAGCGTATATCACGATCCCATTCAGTTTAAACACCAGGGAAAGAAATTTGTACTTGGCCACGGGGACGGATTAGGACCAGGTGACCATACCTATAAGCTATTGAAAAAAGTCTTTAAAAACCCTTTTTTAAAGTGGTTATTTGGATGGCTTCATCCCAATATTGGTGTTGGGTTAGCTCACTACTGGTCATCTAAAAGTAGACTCAAACATAGCGGTGAAGAAATTTTTTTAGGTGAAGATGAATGGCTCTGGCAATGGTGTAAACAGAACCACCCCATTCTTGATGCCGACTATTACATTTTCGGACATCGACATCTGCCTTTAGAATTAGAGGTAGGGGCATCTTCTAAATACATTAACCTAGGCCAATGGGTATCGCAGTATTATTATGCTCAGTTCAATGATAATCAATTATCGCTTATCCAATGGAAGCATAAAATATGAAGTAAGTTTTTTGCTAAAAGCATAAAATGTATATAGGACACAGCTAGAGATTGTTGATGAAATTCTTCCAACCATAGTCATGGTTTTCCAACAGATGGAAAATTATCTATTCCTTGCTAAGCCCACAGAGGCAGGCGAAAACTTCAATGCAATACTAAATTCGATAGATGAAGCACCTCGATTATTAAATCGTAATGAGCTTGCATTGGCATCGTAAGAAATACCGATTCGATACATATCGGTTTCAAATTGAGTCAAGAAGATGAAAGAGTCCTGCACCCTATACCATACACCAGCAGATGCTCTACCCTTAAAGTAATCTGGCATGCCCCTACCATCTACACGATAATTGTAGTGAGCTCCAATATTAAATTGACTCATCGATCTCTGGAAAAGCACTAATGCCTTGGCTGAAACACTGGAATTTCTATCAATAACAAACTCACTTTCACCGTGGAAGCGATGTACTAAAGGTAAGCGGTTGACTTGCCCCGCTATTACGCTCTCATTGGGATGATTCAAGTGATCTACAGAGTAACCAGCATTGGCATACCTCAACACTGGTGCAATCCTAGGGTTGGGTTTAAATTCATAAAAAACACCTGCTCCTGCATCGAAAAAAGTTCTGTTTTCTATGTTTAAAACATCATTTACCACGATTGATTGATCAAACCCAACAAATGGCTGGTACTGTTCCCCCCATTGTAAATTGCCTGTATCAATTCTTTTCTGTCCAAAGCCAGTTTTTAAGCCAAAGGTGATTCGACTATAGCCCTGATTATCTAACAATACATTATATGCAAAATTTAAAGACCCACCAAGTACCCTGAAGTTGTTATTCATTCCACTAATATCATTGTAGAAATTGATACCAACCCCACCTACCTGATCTCTTCTTCTTGTCCTGCGTCCTTTAAAAATAGGATAAGTTAAAGATGCTTGGGTGGTGGCATAAGGTAAATCGATATTACTCCACTGTGACCGAAAGCTAGAGGTAAACTCCATGTCTGTACTCTGACTAGCTAGTGCAGGATTGAGCAACATCGGGGCATTAAACCATTGCGAAAATACAGGGTCTTGTGCATGTGCTTTGCGTGGGATGAGCATCCCCATAAAACCACAAAAAATAATAAGCAAGTAGATTTTTTTCATAGCATCTATCTTAGATTGTCCGATGATTCACAGATATTGGGCGAATAACATGCCGAATACTGATCATCTGACCTATTCATTTGTTACCTCATCAATCGAGGTAGATTATCATGTAATAAAAAGGAAATTATTTAAATTTCCTCATTCTCAATTAACATTTGATCAAAGTAAAGCAATTAAGGGACGTCCAAATGAATGGACGTCCTTCACACAATTGATTCACCTATCTCAACAACGTGATTTTTCCTCTTTCTTGGATGATTTCTCCATCTTCAAACTGACCCGTTAAGATGTAGCTATAAGCTCCATTTGGCAGCTGCCTTCCACGGTTATTGTCAAGACCATTCCAACCTTGCTCCATAGCTTCATCTCTATCTCTGGTACGGTATACTACATTACCCCATCGATCAAAGATGGTAAAGCTAAAGTCTTCGTTGGTTATGCGCTCACCATATACTTTGGCAACTTGATTCTCACTAGACTCTGCAGAAGGATTGAAGACATTGGGCACATAGACGATGTTCGTACTGATCACATTGATCATTCGCTCACCGTAATTGCTACATCCATCTCGAATAATCTCCAAGCCTACCAAGAAGTCACCGGCCTCTTCAAACTCATAAACCAAATCTCTACCTTCTCCGACAAAGACTGAGTCAACATACCAGAAATATTCATCTCCTTCCGTCTCAGATCGTAAACTAGTACGCTCAAAAACTATTGGTCGACTAGGATTAAACAGGATACTTACAGTAGGTAATCTTCGGATTTCGGTATCTTGAGCCAAGGAGATCAACTTACAGCCATCCGTGACATCGAGTCTGATTTGGAAGCTGCCACTCAAATTGCTTAAGACATCTGCACCAACGACTAAATCAGTACCTCGACCTATTTCTCCCTGACCTGGTATTCTCCAGATGAAGGTTAACTGATCCATATCTGCCTCAGCTACATCCACACTCAGCGTGATCTCTTCACCCTCACAATAGAAATCATCTATTTCAGTCCAATTGATATTGCCAGGGCTAAACTCAAATGGTATATCAATCACTTCAATGCTATTGTTATCGAAGTCTATTTGGCTACAAATATTTTCTGAAATCTCAGTAATGAAGAAGGTACCTAAAGTGTCCACAGCAAAGGTTGCTGGGAAGCTAGTACTCCTGACGCTTAAAGAGAACTCAGGGTCTTCCAACATTCCAATCATCAAGCTTACTTCTTCACCTAAGTCATAACCACTATTGATTGCAATCCTTACCTCATCATCAGCAAGCGAACAAAGCTCCGGTTCGTCGATCGCCTCCAATGAGAAGGTGAATACTGGATCTACATTGACTTGGATAAACTCTCCTTGATCGTCTCCACATCCCTCATTAACTACAAGCATTCTGAAAGACCCAACAAAACCTTCTGGAATGGTCACTATAGAATTACCTGCGTCATTGAGGAATGGCTGCTCACCATTCACCACCACAAAGTCGGCCAATATAAAGGTCAAAGATCCTGTTACGTCAACATCTACCGGAATATCTTGATTGATGTCCATTGTTGGTGAACAAATTTCCAATAAATCGCCATCTCTAAATACTGGTTGTGTAACCACTGGTGCCACTTGGATGCTGATGGTCTCAGATACTTCACAAATACCATTGGTGAAGGTATAGGTTAACACATGAGTGCCTACTCCTGCCACCTCAGGATCGAAGGTGATGCTATCTGCAGCGACCCCATCGCCAAACCATTGTCCACCTGCCGGTAAAGCAAATTCGCTTAGATCTATTGCACCATCTGCCTCACAGTAGATCGTTGGGAAGTCAGGGAAACTGATTGCTGGCAACTGTTGTACATTGATCGTTTGCTCATCAATCGCTATACAACCGTTTTCATTTTCAACAGTATATCTCACGATAACTTCACCGAAGCCTGTGAAAGACAACTGGTCTCCATTGATGCTGGCAAAGCTTTCGCCTTCTATTATCGTAAAGTCTCCACCTTCTGGTAATGCTGTAAGTGTGATGCTTCCGTCCTCACATACTTCTGTTACCGTATTGGTAATTTCAGTGGTGAATTCATCGGCATCCTCCAGCGTGATGGTGTCTGTCACCTCACAACCATTGGCATCGGTGACAATAATGGTATAAGTACCTGCACCTAAATTATCCAATTCAAAGTCAGTACCCAGCTCATTATCCTCTGCATCTCTCCAGCTGAAGGTATAAGGCGCTGTACCACCGACTACACTCACTTCCACACTACCATCCTCGGCACCGGCACAGCTTACATCCGTACCTAGTGGGAATGAGGAGGTGATGCTTGCTTCTATGACTGGTGCGAGTGTAATGGTCGCCGTAGCAAGATCGCTATAATTGATATCACCACTTTGTGCACTTACAAATATTCCAGCTCCTACTACTTCATTACTAATCACGCCAGCTAATACATCAGCTTCAGTGATGGTGTATTCAAAAGTGAATACCTCAGAGTCATCAACTTCAAGCGTGGCAATGGTTTCAGCAAAAACATCTAATCCTGTAGCATCGCTCAAACTGATATCAGTCAAGGTCACATTACCATCATTTAAAAGCGTGGCTGTAAAAGTCACCACATCTCCTTCAACCAAACACTCATCAGGATCAGCTGATAAGGTTAGAGCAATGGATGGGGATTGGTTGGCAAATACTGTTTCACTGTCACTCTCGTCTACGGCATCGGCTGGACTTGTACCTTCGATTCGTG
>JAFIEW010000199.1 GCA_020832375.1 Cyclobacteriaceae bacterium | reverse complement strand
TGGTGTGAGAGGCGCACCGTGGGCTTATGGCTCACGGCCGTCTACTCGATTGTGCTTTCGTGCTTTTTTCTCTTTCGTCCGTGTGTTGGCGTGAAAGCTCTTTGCAACCGCAGGCACGAGGATTGTAATGTGCTTGAACTTAGGGCTGGCATACATCTACAATTTCGTTCTTTTTATAAAGGTCAGGCAAGAATTTAGACTTTATTCTGAACTGACTTCTTTTCTTGATTTTTGGCTTAGTTGACATGTTTTCAAGTTTAATACCTGGGTCGTAATAAATATTTCCTTTCGCCATTTCTGCAAGAAAAAGTTGGAAGTCTGTCCCTGTTCCCAAGACTACATTATTTCCGTATTTATATTTCCTATTTCCTGTTGTCTCTGAAAGGGAAGGGACATAACACGCTTTGTCATGTTTACGATTCCAATGGAGGAGCATTGAAGCAAAACTCCATGAAGCAGTTTCGTTTCCTTCGGTGTCCAAAAGCGCAATTCGTCCGTTGGAATTTCTAATTTTTCCTGACTCAATGTCAAAGCCTAAAAGCTTTATTTCAAGATTTGTGGTTTTATGGACTTCTCCAACTTTATGGACACCGCCAAAGTTCATCCTGTCTGGTCTACCGAGTTTGTCAGGGTAGCCATAGTTTCTGATAAAAAATTCTGTCCCTTCGGTTTTGTAAAGTCCATCAGTAGGTTCGGGAGTCATAAGTGTTATTACCGAAGCATCTATTTTGTCAAATCGGCTGACTCCAAATTGCTTGATTTCCCAACCCATGAAGTCAGGTTCTGAATATCCGTTTGGTGTTACACCAAGTTCTGCTTCAAGAGTGTATCCACCACAATTTGAAGATTTGCAGGGAAGAACATTCCTGTCTGAATCAAGTCTTTTTGATTCAATCCAACCAAGGCCATGAATTCTACAAAGCTCATTTAATAGAACACTTCTGTTGTTGACAACTTGAGGTAATTCAATTACTTGGAAAACGCCATGTTCTCCGAGCTCTGTCAATTGATTAAACTCATTTGTTATTTCTGAATCTGGAGCAGAAACATAGCCTAAAGTCCTACCACTTTTATCTACTGAAATAAAGAGCAGCCTG
Source organism: Cyclobacteriaceae bacterium (assembly GCA_020832375.1). GTDB lineage: Bacteria > Bacteroidota > Bacteroidia > Cytophagales > Cyclobacteriaceae > JAFIEW01. Next base: position 2,062 of record JAFIEW010000199.1, on the reverse strand, counting down.
TCTGGGATTCTGTTTGCCATTAAATCAGAAGGAGCGTTCTGACAACCAAGAAGAAAACCTGAAAACCGTACTTCTGGATATTTTGGATATAGAATCAACTGTGCATGAGGTGCAACAGATTTTTCACCTTCATCATTTAACCAAGCAAAATCTAATTTAGCCTTGAATCGTTCTCTTTTCCAATCCCCTGCTTCAATTGTCTCAATGCTGGTAATTGGAAGAACATTAATGATTTCAAAGGTACCACCGAAATAAACCTGATTCTTTGAATTGTCATTAGCTGCTAGTGACTTCACATAAATTTCAGTACAGCCATTATCAGCAAACAGCGACTTTAGATTGCTTAGGTTCATTTACTCTCTGTAATTCTTTAATAATATTCTTTCCAACTGCTTGCATTAATGGAACAGCCACAGAGTTTCCAAATTGCTTATATCCTTGGTTGTCAGATACTGGGATTTCGAAAGTGTCGGGAAACCCTTGAAGTCTAGCACATTCTCTTGGAGTTAATCTACGTGGGTTTTTGCCTTCTTGAGGTATTAAAATTTCAGCACCGTCTTTGTAATATCTAGCACTAAGGGTTCTAGAAACTCCGTTTAAGTTTGTCAGTCCAAAACCAAAACCATTTCCTTTAGCTTGGTGCTTTTTCTTGTATTCTTGAAGGTAGTTCCACAGTTTATCAGAAAGAGTGTATTTATCATCAACAACTGATTCCAAAATGTCTTGAATTCTTAATTCAACATCTTTAGGTTGTGGAAATTTGAACTGCTCTTGCTCGTTGAATATTTCTTTGTTGAAACCAACGATTATTATTCTTTCTCTGTGCTGGGGAACGTAATATTTTGCATCAAGGACTTTGTAGTGAATTGAGTAACCCAATTCTGACAGGGCTTCGGTTATTACCTTAAATGTTCTTTTCTTGTCATGAGACACAAGATTTTTTACATTTTCGAGCATAAATGCTTTTGGCCGTTTATGCTCTATTATTCTAGCAATGTCAAAGAACAATGTTCCTTGGGTCTTATCTAAAAAACCGTGTTGCCTGCCAAGTGAATTCTTTTTAGAAACACCTGCAATAGAAAAAGGCTGGCAAGGAAACCCACCAAGCAAAACGTCATGGTCAGGAATTTCCGTTTCAGAAATCTTTGTAATATCGCCAAATGGTACTTCTCCAAAATTCGCTTCGTAAGTTTTCTTAGCAAAAGAGTCCCATTCACTGGAAAAAACACACTTGCCGCCATTATTTTGGTAGGCTAGGCGAATTCCACCAATACCTGCGAACAAATCAATGAATTTTAATTTAGGGTTTTTAGGTGTTGGAAATGGAATATCCCATTCAAATGGTAAATAAGATTGGAAGCTTGGCTCTTCAACCAATCCAAGTTCTTCATGGAGCTGATATAGATATTTCTCGGCTTTAGGTTTAAAGTATTGTGAGACCCCATTTTTATGATTGTGGAAATAGTGAGTTAAATGAGCCATGTCATCCGTTGTCTTTCTGTCAATGACAAAGTTTAATTTCTCTCGTATTTCAGAATATTTCCTTTTCATTTGAATTCGATTTGACCTTGAATTTCCTTTTTTTGCTTAATGTACTTCACGTTCTGTTCTGCAACAGAAAATATTGTTTCAGAACAGCTATATTGAAAAGCTTCTCTTGCGAATTTGTCAGCGAAATACAAGTCTTTAATGACCTGCTCGTCAATTTGAAATAGGTCACTCAGTGCTTTCAGTTTAGACTTTGAAAACCTTTGAGATTCGTTTTCAATTCTGCTTATAGCACTTATATTCAAGCCTATTTTTTCTCCGAAATCGGATTGAGTCCAATTCCGCCTTTCTCTCTCTGCTCTTAAAAACTGTCCAAAAGTTGCCATTGTTAACTTGACCTATTTTTAGCAAATATAGTTATAATTTGCGAATTAATAGTCAATATTCTCGGTTAATTGCAGGGTGGGAAAAAGCAATGTGTGCGATAGCACTCTTTGCTTTGTGCGGTGGCTTTTTTGCATTCTGACTAACGTAGATCCAAATCTATCCATTAGGTTTCAATTGAAGTTCTTCG
>JAFIEW010000181.1 GCA_020832375.1 Cyclobacteriaceae bacterium | reverse complement strand
GAAAACAAATAGTATTTATTAACCAAAACGGTCAATGCTATTTAGGGAAGTACACTAATCACTAATCACCAATCACAAGTCACCAATCTCTAGTCCCCAGCCACCAAAACATGTACCAACACTTCTTCAAGCGACTCATTGATTTTTTAGCTGCTTTTTTTGGTTTGCTGGTTTTGCTTCCTTTTTTGATTCCAGTAGCCATTATTTTAAGCATCCAAAATCGAGGTCCGATTTTTTTCTTTCAGGAGCGGCCGGGAAAAGATGAAAAAGCCTTTCATATCATCAAGTTCAAGTCCATGAACGACCGCAAAGATGAGAATGGAAATTTACTTCCAGATAATGTGCGACTCACTAAATTTGGAAATTTCATCCGCAAGCTCAGCATCGACGAGCTGCCACAGCTCGTCAATGTGCTCAAGGGAGACATGAGCTTGGTCGGCCCCCGTCCTTTACTATTCAAATACATCCCATTATATAGCGAAGAGCAGCGCAAAAGGCACCTTGTCCGTCCCGGTATCACCGGCTGGGCACAGGTCAATGGCCGTAACAGCATCTCATGGGCCAAGAAATTCGCCTATGACGTGGAATATGTCAACAATCTTTCCTTTTTACTCGACATGAAAATATTATTTCTAACGGTCAAAAAAGTCGTCGTCCGCGAAGGCGTCAACCAAAGCGAGGAGCGCCCGATGTTTCCTTTTGATGGATCTAATTAGTGACTGGTGACTGGTAATTGGTGAGGGTTATTTTAGAAAGATATTACAGGTATGAAGTTATCCACTTTCCGAGATAAGTAATAAGTTTGAAAATTCAAATTCCACCAATGTTGTAATATGAGCATTGAATCCATTAATTTATATAGAGTAACACACATTAAAAACGTGCCTCACATTTTGGTCAATGGCATTACAAAAAAGGATTCTCCAAATTGTAATCCTTTATTTGAATCAATCGGCGATCAAAGCCTGATAGACAATCGCTCAACAAAAAAAGTATGGGTCGATAACGGTGATATGACTAACCCTATTGTACAAATAACTTTAGGTGATTTTGTTCCATTTTATTTTGGTGTTAAAATGCCCATGTTGTATGTTGTTCAAAAAGGAGGCAACTTCGTCCCTCAATCCAATTCTCCTGAAAATATAATCTATATTGCATGTTCCCTAAAGTCAATAATTGAGCAAGAGCATGATTTTTATTTTTCAGATGGTCATGCAACAGACAATCTGACAACTTTTTATGATAGCTCTAAAATATTAGACTTACCAAGAATAATTGATTGGGATGCTGTCAAAACGGCTTATTGGGGTGGACATGAAAATTTAAATCTAAAAAGAAAAAAACAGGCTGAATTTCTTATCTCTACAGATGTACCTTATGATGTAATTGTAGGATTTGCATGTTACAATGAAACCGCAAAAAGCAAATTAGTAAAATTAGGAATTGATGAATCACTTGTAAAGATTGTGCCAAATGCTTACTTTTAAAGAATTATGATAAAGTTTACGAAAGGAAACATACTAGATAGTAAAGCAGATGCATTAATAAACACAGTTAATACTGTTGGTGTTATGGGAAAAGGTATTGCTCTTCAATTTAAAAAAGCTTTCCCGAGTAACTTTAATTCTTATAAAAAGGCCTGCTCTGACGGCTTAGTTGATATTGGTAGACTATATGTTTCAAAAGACTATAGTTTAACTTCAGGGGAAAAATACATCATTAACTTTCCAACAAAAACTCATTGGAGAAAACCTTCAGAATATGATTATATTAAATTGGGCTTATCCGATCTGAAAAGAGTAATCAAAGAATATGATATTAAAAGTATAGCTATTCCTCCCCTTGGTGCGGGAAATGGTGGGTTAAATTGGGAAAGAGTTAAAGAATTAATTAAAACATATCTTGAAGATGAATCAATTGAAATTATTGTCTATGAGCCAACAACTCAAATCAAAGATCGCTTAAAAAAAGAAAGAGTAAAATTGACACCAGCTAGAGCGCTTCTACTTAATGTTCTTTACGACTTAGTACGGAACGGTGATTATGTTTCAGAGTTTTCTAGCGAAAAGGTTGCTTACTTTCTTCAAAAATTTGGAGCAAAAAAATATTTAAAGCTAAGTTTTCAGCAGAATTTTTATGGGCCATACTCAGGAAAGGTCAGGTTTTTATTAAATGCACTCAATGGAAGCTATATAATGGGCTACAGCGACATGAATAAAAAGCCATTTGAGCCATTGACATTAGTTGGAGATGGTTTTCATGATGTTGAAAATTACATCAATTCTAATCCCGAATTGAAAGAAATAGCTACAAAAACAAAATGCTTTTTAAGCGGATTTTATTCTGACTTTGGGCTAGAGTTGTTATCATCTATTGACTTTGTTTCAAAAAAAATTGATACTTTCAACAAAGAAGAAATAAAAGTTGAGTTAGATAAATGGAGTGAAAGAAAGAGAACGATGTTCTCTAACCCAAGATATTTGGATATATCTATTAGGCATTTAAGCAACTCAAAAGAATAAATAATCAACAATAACTCAATAATAATTCTAAAAGCATAGGCTATACAGTGATTTTCACAAGCTCGCGCCAGCAGCGTCAAACGAGCCCTGAAAGGGTGAGATATAATAGCCTAGGGTAAAGCCCTAGGAATTTGGCATTTAGTGATGACAAAACAGTCATACAATGGTTTTTAGGAGCTTTACAATTCGATTCTTGCAGCTTGGCAGTTATTTCAAAATAGTCACGAGCTACAAGCTCGCGCCAGCGGAGTGGTTTAGGAATCGAGCCCTGAAAGGGTGAGATATAATAGCCTAGGGTAAAGCCCTAGGAAAATTTGGCATGTAGTGACGATAAAATAGTCATACATTGGTTTTTACGAGATTTGCAGCTCGATTCTTGCAGCTTGGCAGTTGTTCAGAATAGTCACGAGCTACAAGCTCGTGCCAGCGGAGCCAATCGAGCCCTGAAAGGGTGAGATATAATAGCCTAGGGTAAAGTCCTAGGAATTTGGCATGTAGTGATGATAAAATAGTCATACAATGGTTTTTAGGAGCTTTACAATTCGATTCTTGCAGCTTGGCAGTTGTTTCAGAATAGTCATACACGAAATCGGTACGCCAGCGGTGTCATTCCCTGAAATACGTTGACCGTTTTTAACCCTTAAAGTCATGTTAAAAAC
>JAFIEW010000040.1 GCA_020832375.1 Cyclobacteriaceae bacterium | reverse complement strand
ATTTTCTTGTATTTTTAGCTCTCATAACGAACCCTAACGCATAATCCGGGTTTAAAGCTTTAACGAGCCTAATTTTAATACCCTTTTAGTAAGTGGACTTTCAAATTGCATCCTTCATCCATGAAATTTGTATGTTTCTACCTCTTCCAATGATGTTGATTAAATCAAAGTGATTACTTTTTTTTGTCGGATGTTGATCTAGGTAGGTTTCAGCACAAGAAATAAGGCAATCAATTTTCTTTTGAGAGATGGTTTCTTCGGGAAAGCCATTTTTATCATCGACTCGCCATTTGACCTCTATAAATCGGAGTTCTCGTTCGCTTTCAACTATGATGTCTATCTCGTAATGTCTGTTTCGGTAATTTCTTCTCACGCACCGATAGCCTTTATCTTCTAAAAATTTAAGGGCAATAGATTCTCCTTGTTTTCCTTTTTCAATATGGTTTTGTTTCATTTTAAATCAATTATTTATGACTGTCCTTTCAGTGGCTATAATCAAATTCCTTATAGCTACACAAATGTCGGTTCACAGCGTTTATTAAATGTTATAGGCTGATACCCATGTCGCACCGGCTTATCCATTAACTTATTGTTTGGTGTTTTTGAATTGAAATTTCAAGAAAATTTCTTAAATTTAAAATATTTTATAATACCGAATATCAATATTTTGATAAGGCTTCGAAGGCTTGTTTTTTGATTTATGACATACTTTTAAACATGAAAGGCACAATTCATAAATGCTTGGGGGAAGTAATTACCAGAGATTTTGGTCAGGAAAAGTGGGGAGAAATCTTAGTAACGGCAGGAATGCCCAAATACCAAACTTTCAATCTGAACGATAATGTTGATGAGCAGCAATCCCTATTAGTTTTTTCGAGCTGCTCAAAGGTTTTAAATAAATCAAGAGGTGAAATATATGATTTGTTTGGCGAGTATTGGATTTGTCATTATGCGCCACGAGAATACTCTTCTTGGTACAATGGAGTAAATAGTTCCAAAGATTTTATTCGGAAAATAGATAGAATTCATGTTTTAGTAGGCAATCATTTTTCCTCTGCCGAACCACCACTATTCATAGTTAAGGATATATCAGAAGATATTCTGCTCGTAAATTATATCTCAAAGAGAGGAATGATTGATTTGTACATTTCACTTGTTAAAGGTTTAGGCATATATTTTGAAGAAAAGATTTTCATTGAAAAAGTTTCTGATACACAAGTTAAGCTCACCTTTGGTTAGTATCCTTGAGGCCATAGATCCACCGTTTACATAATTACTTTATATGATTTCTATGACTTCAATCGATTGTATCAATTCATCATTTTCACTTGTCAATTTTCTTTCCTAATCTTGCTAAAACATTGCGGATCTATTGCGTATTGTTATCACCCTATGTCCCTTTCTTAATTTTTCGTATGATTGTAAAAATTAGAATTGATAAAGTGGGCTATTCAGGGATGTATCTATGTTTCAGACGATATCCCTTAGTTTTCATAAAAGAGTAATTTTTAATCATTAGAACTTTATTGCAGGTATGCTATCTAAAATCAATCCTTCCAAAACACAATCTTGGGCAAAGCTACAGTCTCATTTTGAAGATATTAAAGGCGTGCAAATGAAAGACCTTTTCAAGGAAGATAAGGGTCGATTTAAGCGATTCAGTTTGCAGCACGAAAGTATTCTTGTAGACTATAGTAAAAATAGAATCACGGAGAAAACAAAGTCTCTGTTGATCGACTTAGCTCGCGAGTGTCAAGTGCCCGCAGCTATCGACGCGATGTTCGGTGGAAGAGCCATCAACGAAATGGAGGATAGAGCTGTTTTGCATGTTGCATTACGCAATCGATCCGAGAAGCCTGTAAAAGTGGATTACGAGGATGTAATGCCCGAAGTTAATGATGTTTTGGCTCAAATGAAGCGTTTCTGCTCACGCTTACACAATGAAGAGTTTCGGGGATACACAGATAAGCCTATTAAGCAAATTGTAAATATTGGTATTGGAGGTAGTGATTTAGGTCCTGTTATGGTTACCGAAGCATTAAAACCTTATGCAAAGGAGGGAATGGATGTTTATTTTATATCAAATGTGGATGGCACCCACATTGCAGAGACTTTGAAAAAGGTAGATATAGAGCAGACCTTATTTATCATCGCATCAAAGACCTTTACTACTCAAGAAACACTCACTAATGCCCATACCGCCAGGGAATGGTTTTTAAATAATGGTGGAAATGAAGAGGCAATAGCAAAGCACTTTGTAGCAGTCTCTACTAACCAATCGGAGGTAGAAAAATTTGGGATAGACCCTGCCAATATGTTCCGCTTCTGGGATTGGGTAGGGGGAAGGTATTCTTTATGGTCTGCAATCGGCTTATCAATAGCTGCTTATGTTGGTTTTGATAACTTTGAGAGACTGCTTGATGGAGCTCATAGTATGGACCTACACTTTAAAAATGAAGCCCCAGAGAAAAATATTCCCATTTTATTAGCCTTGTTAGGTATCTGGTATAATAACTTTTTTGGAGCTGACTCTCATGCCGTGCTTCCTTATGATCAATACCTTCACCGACTTCCTGCCTATTTACAACAGGCTGATATGGAAAGTAATGGTAAATATGTAGACCGATCAGGAAGTAAAGTTAACTATCAAACTGGCCCTATAATATGGGGTGAGCCAGGTACCAACGGCCAGCACGCCTTTTATCAGTTAATTCATCAAGGTACTAAGTTGATTCCTACTGATTTCCTCGCACCTGCTGTATCACAAAATTCGATAGGCGACCATCATGACAAGTTGATGGCCAACTTTTTTGCTCAGACAGAAGCACTCATGAAAGGAAAAACGCGTGAGGAGGTAGTTAAAGACTTAGAAGCAAAGGGATTGAGTGATCGCGAAATAGGAAATTTAGCACCACACAAAGTATTTGAGGGTAACCGCCCTTCAAATAGTATGTTGTTTGAAAAACTAGACCCTCGTACGTTAGGTTCAATTATAGCTATGTACGAGCATAAAATCTTTGTACAAGGGGTTATCTGGAATGTATTTAGCTTTGATCAGTGGGGTGTAGAGTTAGGAAAAGTGCTCGCTAAAAATGTTCTTGATGAAATCATAGAGGCCAAGCCTGTTACTCAACATGATGCTTCAACTAATGGCTTAATCAATACCTTTCTTGAGATGAGGAAGAAAAGTAACTGAAAGGCATAACCATAATTCAAACAAAAAAAGACCTGTACAGGTCTTTTTTTGTTTGAATTATCTGATGTTTATAGGCTAGTTTTAAAGATATAACTGAGCTGTTTTGTCATTAGGTAAGGGATTTAATCAAAGACAATTTACTTGAAATATAGCCAAATAAGAAAAATGTCTATTAGCGTAAGGAGACCGATAACCTTTTTACCCAGTGATACTTTTGTCAAGATTGTGGTACCCAGAGACTGAAAATAATTACACAATGAGGCTCGATGTTTTCATACAATTTTTTACAATATTCCTTAGTTATCTTAAGGGGGTATCATGCTTTTGGTAAAGTGATTTCTACCATCAGGCCGATAGGCATATCCTTAGTATTTATTTGTTTTAATATAGTCTCGAATCCATACTTTTTAGAAGCAAAACGTCATTATAAAAGTCAGCACTTCTATTGCTCTATCTCCACAAAAGTTTATGTATAATAATTGAATAGGCTTATCCGCTTGTTTGCCTCTTAAATTTCAAAAGAAGTACTAAGTTTTAAAAGCGCTGAAGGCGCTATATATCAAAGCACAGGGTGAAGCCCTGTGAGAAATAGAAAGCATGACTTAGCTCTGAAAGGGCGTAACAAAGTAATACGCTGCGTCTTTTCAAGGCCTATATCCATTGATGTAGTTATGCGGATAAGCATATCATTCAATAAAGGAGTTGTTACTGCATGCTTTTTGCTTCATTTTTATTGAGAAATCAAATCGCTAGAAATCATAGTAGATGTTTTTACAGCCGGTATAGGAATGTTTTAAGATAGATGAGTTTAGTATTTGTCCATTGAAGCAAATTAATATTCTCATTCCACGCAAATGAAAAAGCAGTGGTGTTTAAAAGAAATTCTGTTTTACACCTTTTTTAAAAAATCATCAGGAGTGACAAAAAATGGCACCTATCGTGTTTTTATTTGTGTCAGTGAAAAAAATATAATTACAAAACACGATGGATTTAATCTCATTTATAGCTGAATATGACCATAAAGGGGCTGTAGTATTATTGGAGGGCAAGCGCGAGGTGCCCGAGCATGATGAAGAATCTCTAAGGAAATTAGGCAGATTACTAGTTGAGAGAATGAAGCATGCTCGTTTTCGAAGTGGTAATGCTAGCGGTTCTGATTTGTTTTTTTCTGAAGGCGTAGCTTCAGTTGACGCTAAGCGACTAGAGGTGATAACGCCTTATGCGAATCATAGAAAAAAGCAAAATTTAGCTGGGAGTACCATTTCTTTGCCAGATCTTAATCTTAAAGAAGAGGATGAGGCCGTGCACCAAACGCGGCATAGCAGAGCTACTAATTTTGCAGTAGAACAATATTTGCTAGGGGTAAAAGGTAAAGGTAGTATTCGTGCGGCATATTTGATTCGAGATACAGTAAAAGCTCTCGGAGCGCGTGATCTGCCTAGGACTACTGTGGGATTATTTTATGATGACCAGGAAAAACCTAAATCTGGTGGTACAGGCCATACGATGGTAGTTTGTGAAAATAATGGCATCCCTTATTTTGATCAAAGGGTTTGGGAAAAATGGATTGATAGTGACTTTTAATAGATGTAAGTGGAGTTTATGACAATGAAATGATAGGAATGGCAAAAATTTTTTATATCACCGGTTTACATGGTGAGCTATTGAGTGGCTTTGGGCAGTACTTACGAGATCAAAAATTGAACTTTGAAGGAGTACAGCTTGACGAAGAATTTCATGAGCGTACTTGGAAAGATCGAAAACTCCTCATTCGCAAGCGTGTTAGTACCTTTTATGAAGATGGAGGTAGGTATTTAGTAGCTGTTTCTTATGGTGCATATTTGTTTCTACATCTTTTGAGAACTCAATCCTTTCCCAAGCTAAAAGTACTTTTGCTTTCGCCATTATTGGGTGCGAGAGATGCAGATAGCCCATTAAGCGAACCTCCTGAGGCAGATGAGCTTGCCGAAGCAATTGCCACTATGTCTTTAAAGCAAGTCGCTCAAATTCATCTACTTTATGGTATAGAAGATCCTATAGTATCTAGCACGGTAAGAAAGTCTTTGCAGAAAAGTTATGCTAGCATGATTAATTTTCAGGCTGTAGACGGATGCGGTCATGAGTTACCTCACGATGTGGTAAGCGAAGAATTTCAAAAATTTTATTGCCAACTTGATATTTAGAACTTGCTTAAAAAGTCCTACAGATTCGAGGCAGCACAAGCTTAGCTTGTTTTAACCCGGAATATGCATTATAATTTCTATTCCTAGCTAAAAATACTTCAAAATCAAACGCTTCGCTGCATTTAACGCCTTCACCATAGCGGTGCTATGCCTTAGTCGTTAAATACTTGATTTTCTTGTATTTTTAGCTCTCATAACGAACCCTAACGCATAATCCGGGTTTAATTGATGAAAAAAAAGATAAATTTCAAGAAGCTTATTTAAAGCTTTTAATTTTTTTTCAACTACTACTTACGATTCACGATAATGCTTGGGGCTAAGCTACAAAATGTCCATCTTAGACATTTTCGTGCAAGCATTTTCACTACTTTTGATAAAAAATCGTGCACTCAAATAAATAAAGTATAAACTTTATATGCATATCCGCTTGTTTGCATCTTAAATATCAAAGGAAGTACTAAGTTTTAAAAGCGTTGAAGGCGCTATATATCAAAGCACAGGGCGAAGCCCTATGATAAATAGACAGCATGACTTAGCCCTGAAAGGGCGGAATAAAGTAACAAGCTGTGTCTTTTCAGTGCGTATATCTATTGATGTAGTTATGCGGATAAGCATAAAACTTTATGATTTATTTATCAGCAATTTAGCCGTTTTGAAGCGTGGCCTATTCAGAATGACACATTGTAAAGCGGAAGGGATGTCTATAAGCAATAATACTAAAGAGGGCTCTTCCATCATGTACTCGGTGATAACTTGCCGTCATAGTGTAAAAAGCATTCATTAATCCCTTTCGAATAATACTATTGTAGTGCATCAATTTTTCGGAATATATCAATCGCTGATTAATTGAAATAATACAATAACAAAATGAGGGTTTTAGCAACCCTCATTTTCTCTAATTTTACGTGCTTCTGTTAAGCTGCTCTTTATTTTATCATTGACTACCTGCACGCGGCGACGCTCTTCATTCATATACTCAAAATAATCTTCGTCGCTCATTGTATCGATTTCATTTCTTTTAAAGTTTCGCATCCAATTCATCATCGACCGGTCGGCGTCTTTTAGATTCGCAATGGCTCCGTCCAAACATTTTGCATCCTTAGGTTTTTCGTCCTTTAGCTTTGCTAGTACTCCCTCTAGTTGATTGATTTCTCCCATTTTTGGCATGACTTCATCGTGCACATACATTACCTCATCAAAAAGTATTTTTCGTTCAAAGGCTATGCAGGACTCGAATTTTACGATTACCTCGCCGCTAGCAACTGCATTTTCCATTTGCTTTCTAATCTCTTGAAGCTTTTGACTTTCGTTGTTGAGGTATTGCGTATAAGCTTCATCATCAAGCTTATCAATTTCTTCCATTTCGAAGCTGCGCATCCAAGTCTGATAAGCGTCATTTGCATCCCTTAGCTCCTGAAGCGGTGCTTCGTAGCATTCTGTATCTTGTCCGCTTTCTCTGGCATCTTTGCGCAAAGCATTGGCTTGTCTTTCTAATAGTTGCACTTGATCTAGTACCGCTCGAGCTGAGTCATGCACCATAAGTGTGGACTGATAAAGGGACTCTCTTTTCTTTTTGCTTTCAGAGGTGCCGCAGGCAAAGACTGTGAACAAGGTGGCGATTAGCAATAATTGTATTCCTTTCATGCTCTAGTAACCTTAATTTTTTGTGTGAAGTGTAAAAACATCTGTAACTTGTGTCAAACTTACTGATATACGGTGAAAAGAATGTTTAGGGTGGGATGATGCCGCAATTTGTTTTAAAAGATAGTTGATACTGTATTTTTTGTATAGTGCCGTTTGTCGTTTACTTCATTAAGATTCGACCCATTAATACTAATAGATATTATGAAGATAGGAGATATAGCGCGTGTTATACGCGGAACAGAGGAAGGTAAAATTGTTAAAATTATTGACGCCAAGACGGTTGAGATTGAAATTGAAGACGGATTCAGCATTCCTGTTTTAAAGTCAGATCTTGTGGTAGTGGCTTCAGAAGAAAGGGACTTTCTTGATGATGAGCCTTCAGAAGTAAAAGAGAAGGCTTTTGATCTTGCTAAGAACGAACGAAGACCCTCATCTCCACTTAGCGATAAGGGAGTGTATTTAGTTTTTGAACCTCTTAACGACCAAGATGCTCGCTTATGTTTAGTAAATCAAACAGTATTTGATGTGCCTTTTGTATTAAGTGAAAAGGTATCTGATCAACTCAAAGGTATTGCCTCTGGGGTATTAGTTTCGGATTCTTTTCAATCTTTTGGCAACTATAAGTTGTCTAACTTTGACCAATGGCCGATTTTTTTCATTCAGGCTTTATTTTTCAAAACAGGATATTACCTCCCTCGAAACGGTATAAACCTAGAGTTATCACTAAGCGCATCCAAGTTTTTCAAAAGTAAAGCCAAATTAAAGTACTTTCAATCAGAGGTTTGGGCTAGGCAGATTGATGAAAATATTAAGGCCACAGATTTAGAAAAGCTTAAAACAAAATTTAAACAGGAGGTGGCAGAAGATATAGTAGAGGAAGCTATCATAAAGGACGTGCCACCTAAACCGCTCAGCATGGTGCCAAAAGAAGTAGATCTTCATATAGAAGCCTTAGTCGAAGACTTTAGTAGGCTTTCCAATGCTGATATGCTCAAAATCCAATTGAAAGAATTTGAAGATAAATTGAACCTAGCCATCACCTGTGGTGCCGATAGAATTTGCTTTATCCACGGGGTAGGAAAAGGAACGTTAAAGAGAGAGATTCAGAAACGGTTAGCCGATTATACCAACATACAATATAAAGAGCAGAAAAGGACTGGCCTTAAAGGCCCCGCTGCCGTAACAGAAGTGCTGATTAAGTAAGGTTTATATTTATTTTATAAAAAATATCCTTATATTTATATGGTCAGAAAAAATGTCTATGAAGAAAATTTCTATCAATAAACTCTAAAGCTATGAAATTCAATGAGTTCATGGGAAAATTCGCCGATGAGATAAACGGCAGCTTTCTCGAATATGATGACAAGCAGTCCATTATTACCATCCCTCTCAGCGGAAATAGATATCAGCGTGTGGTGGGTCGAATGCACGACAATAATTCTAATGGTGGCCCCAGAATCATTGAGTTTACTTCCAAGGTTTGTCAAGCTACTAAGGAAGTAGACTTCAAGCGCTTACTAATGGAAAATACCAATTTTATTCATGGTAAGTTTTCTATCATCGATGATTACGTCAATGTAGAGTCATCGGTATTTTTAGAGAATGTAACAGAGAGTATGCTGAAAGAGATCATCTTAGAAGTAGGACAAATGGCCGATAAGTGGGAGTACGAACTAACAGGCATGGATATTCACTAATCTATACTTACGTTTCGAAAGGTGCTGTATTTAAAAAGGAGGCGATCATGGCTTCACTCAGTATTACAGCCCACCACATTTGTCTAAAATAGCATAGTTTGAGATAATCAAAATTGTTTGAAATTAAAAAGCTTGTGGAGCTCTCGCTTTTGAATCATTCAAAGGAGGAAAGTCCGGGCAGCATAGGGAGCCGCACTCTGTAATAAGGAGGATCTCAATAGAGATACAGAAAGTGCCGCAGAAAATATACCGCCCCATGGGGTAAGGGTGAAATGGTGAGGTAAGAGCTCACCGCTAGCTCAGTAATGAGGTAGGCATGGTAAACCTTGCGGGCTGAAAGATCAAATAAGCAAGTAGCTTTTGCAGGTGGCTTCCCGTCGCCATACTTGTGGGTAGATCGATATAGATGACAGCTGTCATCATAGATAAATGAGAGCTAGGTTTATACTGAGACAGAACCCGGCTTATGAAGCAAGCTTTTTCTTTTCTTCACTTAATAGATTAAAATCTGATTTATTGTTGGGTGTAAAATTTTATATACACCTAAAGAAATTTAGGTAAGACTTCATTGAAAAACACGAGGTCTTGCCCTTTTAGATTTATAATGGCTTTGTCAAAAACAGAAGAGGCATTTATTTATATTTGTTACTTTCAAATAAGGTGTTTAGATTGAGAGATATATGGGTAAAATACTAATCATTGATGACGAGAAAAGTATTCGTGACGCACTACGTGACATCCTACTTTTTGAAGATTATCAAGTTGATGAAGCAGAAAATGGAGTTAAAGGCCTAGAACTACTGAAAAGCAATCGCTACGACCTAGCTCTTTGTGATATAAAAATGCCAAAAATGGATGGCCTCGAGCTACTAACAAAGGCAAAAGAGGAGCTGATCAATACTGAGTTTATCATGATATCGGCTCATGGCACCATAGAAATTGCTGTGGAAGCAACCAAGATAGGAGCCTTCGATTTCATTCAAAAGCCGCCAGATCTTAACCGACTTTTGCTGACTGTACGCAATGCACTTGACAAGAGTAAGTTGGTGGAGGAAACACATACGCTACGCAAAAAGGTATCCAAGAAGTTTGAAATGGTTGGTGAAAGCAAGCCTATGATGGAGGTGAAGCAGATGATATCTAAGGTTGCCGAAACAGATGCAAGGGTTCTGATTTTAGGTGAAAATGGTACTGGTAAGGAACTTGTTGCAAGAGAACTGCATCGACACAGCCATCGCAATAAAAAACCACTAATAGAAGTCAATTGTGCTGCAATACCTGCAGAACTGATAGAAAGCGAGCTTTTTGGACATGAAAAAGGTGCTTTCACCTCTGCCGTAAAACAACGAATAGGTAAGTTTGAACAGGCCGACGGGGGTACTCTCTTTTTGGATGAAATCGGTGATATGAGCCTATCCGCTCAAGCTAAGGTCTTAAGAGCGCTGCAGGAGAACAAAATCACTAGAGTAGGTGGCGACAAAGACATCAAGGTGGATGTACGGATTTTGGCCGCGACCAATAAAGACCTAAGGGTTGAAATTGAAAATAAAAAATTTCGAGAGGATCTTTATCACCGCTTGAGTGTGATCATCATTGAAGTGCCACCTCTAAGAGAACGATTAGACGATATTTCACTTATCATCGATAAGTTTTTAGATGATATTGCCAATGACCATGGAAATGCGAAGAAAGTAATTGAGGTAGAAGCAATAAACTATCTAAAAAAAGGGGAGTGGACAGGGAATGTCAGGGAATTAAGAAATGTGATCGAACGTCTGATTATAATGTCTGACAAAAAAATAACGCTATCAGATGTAGAAAAATATAACCCTATCAAATAGCCAATATTTTAAAGGCAAAAAAAGAAGAAAGAGTATTAAACCCTTTCTTCTTTCTTCACTTCATCTTCTAGATTATCCTGAGCATAAGTAGGACAGGTTTTCTGAGTACAGGCAGAAACCATTAGAAGAAGTCCTGCTAACATGTAAAGTAATTTTTTCATAACACTGATTTTTAATGTAATAGTAAAAATAAACAAAAGCTGAAAGAAAAAATAGACAATGCAATAAAAAACGCTTTTTTTCACTTATTTCCAAATACTTTTTCTGGTTTAGATCCTATAGCTCGTCGAATATTTAATTGTCTGAGGTTTATTTAAGGGTCAGTAAAATATTGATAGTCAGTGAGTAAGGCTAACGGTACATTCGTCTCAACCCTCATTTAGATTGACTTATTAATAATTTTATTGTATCCCTATTTTAGGACGGAACGTTATTATAAAGCAAGTCCATCAATGAAAATGAATATCGATAAAAAAACGCAACTCTCTTAGCGTAACTTTCACTTAATGTAATCAGCAATATTTCGCATCAGCATAATTTACCAGAAAATCTACTTCCCTCAAAACCCATCAACCTTTGTTCATATCAGATACCATAAGGTTGCAGCCTCTTACTTCACTGATGTCAGATCGTCCGAGGACTTCAAAAGAGCGATGTTCAAAATCTAAAACTCGACCGATATCCTCAGTTTCGATAAATGCACAACTGTATCGATTAGCAAGGTCGATGACATTGACCTTACCCGATCGCTTGCTTACCAAAAATGGATCGGTGATATCTTTTACAACTACTCTCATCCAGCTAGGCGAGTGAAATATGCCATCTTTTGTCGAATAGGCTTGTGAGAGTAGTTCAGTCATGCCGTATTCAGAGTGTATATTATTTACTCCTAAGCCTTTAGAAAGTAGCTCATGTAGTTCTTTTCTAATCATTTCTTTTCTCCTGCCCTTCATACCACCCGTTTCCATCACGATGAGTTCGTCGAAGCCTAGGTCAAGTTGCATTTCAGAAAGATCCAAAAGCGCAAAGCTTACTCCTATGAGTAGTGTTTTTTGTTGGTTTTTTTGGTTTTCCTTTAGTTTTCTGATGAGCGCATCAAAATCATTCAGGTAGAAATTACCCCCTGCGGAAAGCTTCATGAAGTGCTCTACCATATATACTAATGAGGCGTTGGATCGCTCCAAATAGGAGGGGAGTAGCGCAAGTATCTCGAAATTTTTCAAAGGGCCATAGGAGGCTTCAAAGCCTTTTACCGTAATTCTGTGGTAGCATTCGGGCTCATATAAGGCATGCTTTGATCTGACCTGCCCTGTAGTGCCGCTGCTTTCAAACTGAAGACTGGCTTTTCTTGTCGTAGATTTTATCTCGTGATACTTGAAGAACTGAATAGGCATACACGGGATCTGACTGTAGTGATCAATTTTTAGTAGACGATCTGGAAGGTGAGATATATATTGCTTATATACCGCATTGGCCTCAGACTGTTCTTTGAAGAGTTGAAGTGCAAGCTGATTGAAATGCTCTTCACTGTCTGTCTGTGATAATATCTCGTAGGTGTAATCCTCTGTGGGTAGATCTAGTAATTTCATGCTTTGCTAATTGCTTGCGACAGTAATAAGAACTATTTTCTTGCTTCACTAGTTTTGTTGGGACAAAGATACTAAATTCATGCTGCATCTATTTGTACGAAAATATAGCATGTACTGCGGATGAAATGATTGGCGGTTGAACACCATTGAGATAAATTAGCGTTTAAGTATAGAAACACCCTACTTTTTAGTTAATCCTAGGAGGATATTGATTTACGAGTACAATGATGAAATTGAATTTATACATTACAAAAGGAATAAAACTTATCTTTGTAGGCTTGATTTTTTGGTCGCTGCAATCTTGCTTTGATCGTCCAGATTTTGGAGAGGCACCGCGGATAGAGTTTAACAATGTGCAGCTTCGATCTGGTACTTCTCTTGGGGTACAAGATACCTTGATCGTAAGTATTGATTTTGAAGATGGAGATGGAGATTTGGGCTTAAGAGGAAATGAAACGGATCCACCTTTTAATGTGCTTGACTTTGCTCGCAATGCCGAAGGGGATACCATTAGGTTTGGTGATTCACCCAACTTACCTCCCTTTAGCTGTGTGGACTATGAGGTGCTAAGAAGAGAAGGACAAACAGAGCCAGATACTTTCTTAATTATCCGCAATGAAAATCACTTCAATATTTTTGTGGAGTTTCTTTGGAAAAGGGATGGTGAAAACTTCGAAGTATTTGACTTTTTGCAGGAAACATGTATCACCTTCAATGGTCGCTTCCCAATTTTGGGTGGTGAGCTAAGAGATCGACCCCTTCAAGGTACGCTCAATTACCGCATGAATTCTCTTGCTTTTCGAGGATTCTTTGGTTCAGACCCGATCAAGTTGCGCATTCAGATCCAAGATCGTGCCCTCAATCGCTCAAATACAGTAGAGTCGCCAGAATTCAGGATAATACAACCTTAGTAGGGGCAGTTGGGTATTTCCTGTTTTATTAGAGTGAGGAATGAGAGGGAACCTTTACAGCTGTGTGATAGCCATGATGCTTGATTACGTTTTCATCTCACATCAATAAAAAAACCTGCCCTTAAGAGCAGGTTTTAGTTGATGATATGTCGATTTTCTAGTTGAGCCTCGGATATTTTTCAGGGTTGTATTCGTGCATAAGCGCATAAGCTTTTTCAAATACATCGTCTGCGGAAGGCTTGGAGAAATAGTCACCATCGCTAGAATAGGCTGGTCTATGTGCCTTCGCACTAATGGTTACTGGCTCTGCATCGAGGTGGAAGTAAGCTTTCTGCTCCTCAAGCACTTTTTGCATCATATATGCTGATGCTCCACCGGGTACATCCTCATCTGCGAAGATGACTCTATTGGTCTTTTCTACCGACTCCACAATCTTGTGATGCACATCGAAAGGTAGCAAAGACTGAATATCAATGATCTCTAAGCTGATACCAAACTCTTCAAGCTCTTGAGCCGCTTGTTGTACAATACGGCACATCGATCCGTAGGTAACAACAGTAATATCTTGGCCTTCGCGAATTACCTCTGGTACACCAAGCGGTACGGTAAAGTCAGCCAAGTTCATAGGTACCTTTTCTTTGAGTCGGTAGCCATTGAGGCACTCGATGACGATAGCAGGATCGTCAGACTGTAAAAGCGTATTATAAAAACCAGCAGCACGCGTCATGTCTCGCGGTACAAGCACGTGCATTCCTCTGATGCTGTTCAAGATCATGCCAATTGGAGACCCTGAGTGCCATATTCCTTCTAGGCGATGGCCTCTTGTCCGTACGATCAAAGGAGCTTTTTGGCCACCCTTGGTGCGGTATTGTAAACAAGCCAAGTCATCGGAAAGAATTTGGATAGCATAAAGCAAATAGTCTAAATATTGGATTTCTGCTATAGGGCGTAGGCCTCGAAGAGCCGTTCCTATACCTTGACCAATAATGGTGCATTCTCTGATGCCTGTGTCGGTCACTCGAAGCTCACCAAATTTATCCTGTAAGCCAGCAAAAGCTTGGTTAACATCCCCAATTTTTCCAACATCTTCACCGAACGCAAATACGCGTGGATCTTTTTCCAGCAGTTGGTCAAAGCACTTTTGAAGCACCTCTCTTCCATCTACCATTGGTGAATCCTCGTCGTATAGCGGAGGAATCTCAGATACATTTAGCGGTGAATCTTTGCTTTGGCTGTAAAGATGACTGCTGTAGCGATCTTCATTCAGTTTACTTTGCTCTGAAAGCCAATCAATCAATTTTCCTTTTGCATCGGAAGACTCTCCAAGCATATAGCGGAGTGCCTTTCTAGCAGTTGAAATAATATCCTTTCGGATAGGATTCATTTCTTGGTTCATCGCCTTATTGAGCGACTTGATTTTTTCTCCTCTACTGTGTTCTTTTACGCAATCCTCTAGTAGTGCTTTGAGCTGATTTCTTTCCTCTTTTATCTCGGTGATAAAAGCTTTCCATGCAGCTTCTCTGGCTTCTTTAGCGGCTTGCTTTGCTTCTGATTCTATATCTTCTAGCTCGCTGCTTTCAGCGATACCTGATTTTAAGATGTACTTTTTGAATTGTAGTAAGCAATCATACTCACTCTCCCAATCTAGTCTTTCTTTACTCTTATATCTTTCATGAGAGCCTGATGTGGAGTGCCCTTGAGGTTGCGTCATCTCTGTGATATGGAGTAGTACCGGTACGTGCTCATCACGGCAGGTGGCAGCGGCTTTTTTGTAGCTTTCCACTAGCTCCTCATAATCCCAGCCTTTGGCAGTCATGATTTCAAAGCCTGCTTCCTCTTCATTTCTTTGTAGGCCAGCAAGAATTTTAGAAATGCTTTCTTTGGTGGTGTGGTACTTTGCGGGTACTGAAATACCGTAAGCGTCATCCCAAATAGACATGAGCATAGGAACTTGGAGTACACCCGCAGCATTCATCGCTTCATAAAACATTCCCTCTGAAGTGGAGGCGTTTCCAATGGTACCAAAGGCTACTTCATTACCTTTGATGGAGAAATCGGTGAATTGATGTAAGTCAGGATTGTCGCGATAGAGCTTGGAAGCATAGGCAAGTCCTAGTAGCCTCGGCATTTGCGCTGCGGTGGGTGATATGTCGGAGCTTGAATTTTTTCTGTCCGTTTGGGGTAGCCAATTGCCATTATCGTCGAGAAGTCTTGTTCCGAAGTGGCCATTCATGGATCTACCACCCGAAGCAGGTTCAAGTTCTACTTGGGTATGGGCGTATAGTTGAGCAAAATACTCCTGAAGTGTCAGCTCCCCGATAGCAAACATGAAAGTTTGGTCACGATAGTATCCTGATCTGAAGTCACCTTCGCGGAAGGATTTCGCCATGGCAATCTGGGCGAGTTCTTTACCGTCTCCAAAAATGCCAAATTTGGCTTTTCCCATGAAGACTTCCTTTCGCCCCATTAAGCTCGCATGTCTACTTTCCCAGCCTAAACGATAGTCGGCTAGTACTTCTTGCTTGCTAATTTGCTTGTTTGTTTTTTTAGATTTTGTATTGCTCACCGTCCTGAAATTTTTAAGTTCAAATCTCTTTGATACTGCATATTACATAAAATAACGTACTTTTTAAAGTAAAAGGTTTTTCTGTTTTGTTTTTGATATAAGGGTAAATCCATCTTAAGTTTTGTGATTTCATATTATATCAAAATTATAAATCGTATTTTTCTTTTTTCGGCATGGGTATTTATTGTTTTTCGATATAAATACTAGTGCTTATGTGGGTGGTAATTTTTTTATTTGGCGTATATATTTTTTTCCTTCTTTATACCTGTTAGTAGTATCTTATCACTTCTTTTTCAATCTTTTATTTTGTTTAATGAGTTTTTTATCTACTATAATTCTGTATCGTTGGGTTAATAGAAATCGTTTTCGATATGCTTTGGTCTGGTTGAAGTATTTTTGATTTTTAGCAATTTTTATTTTGTTATTTTTAAATAGGTTGATGAAAATTTGATTGATTAAAAAATTTGCTTGCTAAATCTATCGAATATTTGGTAAAATGATGACAGGGATAGGAAATTTTTGCTTTCTTCCTAAATTTGCATCAACAATATAACCTTATTAAAGTCGACTTGACATGATTATAGGCGTTCCAAAAGAGATTAAAAACAATGAAAACCGCGTAGCTCTTACTCCTAGTGGAGTAACTGAATTGGTAAAACGTGGTCATGAGGTATACATCCAAAGTACCGCAGGTGAAGGCAGTGGATTTCCTGATGTGCAATATCAGCAAGCTGGTGCAAATGTATTGCCAAGGATCGAGTCAGTTTATGAAATCGCTGAGATGATCATGAAGGTGAAAGAGCCTATTGAAGAGGAATACAATTTGATTAAAGAAGATCAATTGGTGTTTACTTTCTTCCATTTTGCTTCTTATCAGCCACTTACTGAGGCAATGATCAAAAGAAAGGGCATTTGCTTAGCCTATGAAACGGTAGAAAAGGCAGATCGCTCGTTGCCATTACTTGTTCCTATGTCAGAAGTCGCCGGTCGTATGGCTACTCAACAGGGTGCGAAATACTTAGAAAAGCCACAGCAAGGTCGAGGTATCCTTCTTGGAGGCGTGCCAGGAGTTAGACCAGCAAAAGTATTGGTGCTTGGGGGGGGTGTCGTAGGTACACAAGCCGCTAAAATGGCGGCAGGTTTAGGCGCAAATGTAAACATCATGGATATCAGCTTACCAAGATTAAGACAGCTCGATGATATCATGCCTGCCAATGTAAATACAGTAATGTCTAGCGAATATAATATTCGCACCCTTTTACCGACTCACGACTTGATCATTGGTGCGGTATTAATTCCTGGGGCTAAAGCTCCCAATTTGATTACTCGTGACATGCTTAAGCTCATGAGGCCGGGTACTGTGGTAGTAGATGTGGCAGTAGATCAAGGTGGATGTATTGAGACTTGTAAGCCTACTACTCACCAAGATCCGACGTATATCATTGACGAGGTAGTCCACTATTGCGTAGCCAATATGCCGGGTGCGGTGCCTTATACTTCTACATTGGCACTGACCAATGCAACCCTTCCTTACGCAATACAACTTGCGAATAAAGGTTGGAAAGCAGCTTGCGCAGAAAACGATGAATTGAAAAAAGGACTTAATATTGTTAAAGGTGAGGTAGTATATGAAGCGGTAGCGGAAGCTTTTAACTTAGATTATACGCCTGTAGAAAAGCTTTTAGCTTGATAAGGCAATCTTTAGTTTCAATGAATACATTCATCTGAAATTTTAAATTTATCCACAAAAAAGGGTATTGGTTTTAAACCGATACCCTTTTTTTATATTATAGTGCCCTTTAAGGGTTATATTTTAAGCTTATCCGCATAATTAGGGCATACTTAAAAAGTCCCAAGTGCTGCAGATTAAAGGCGGCAAAGCGAAGATGTATAAATATACCTCGAGCTGAAGCCAACGAAGAAGATGTCGTGCTTGGGGCTAAGCTACAAAATGTCGATCTCAGACATTTTGGTGCAAGCATTTTCACTATTTTTGCTTAAAAACTATGCGCTCAGATAAGTAAAGTTTAGGCTTTATGATTTATTTATTAACAATTTCGCTGTTTTTAAGCAGACCCTAATTAGGGCATGCTTTCTATTACTACAGGGCTTCTTCACCCTGTGTTTTCCTGTATCGCACCCTCAGCACTTCAAAATAATAATACTTCTTTAGAAATTTAAGGCAACAAGCGGATAAGTACATTATATTTTATGTGATCGAGCTTGCTTCTATGCTTTTCTCATTGTTTTATCGAAGTTGAACGCAATTGATTTATAGTAGCCTACTTCTTATACACTCGCTCGCCATTGATGAAAGTCTCAAGAATAGATGTACCTCTAATTTCTTCTTCATCGCAGCTCATGATATCACGGTCTAAAACCACAAAATCAGCAAATTTACCAGGACTAAGGCTTCCCTTCATTTCTTCTTCAAAACCTGAGTATGCTGCCCAAATGGTCATGCCTTTCAATGCGTCTTCTCTGCTGATAGCTTGATTGGCAATGAAGCCATTGATAGGCTGATTATTCTTGTCCTTTCGCGCTACTGCTGCATGAAAGCCATCAAGGGGATTGATTTTCTCTACAGGGAAGTCAGATCCTAAAGCCAATATGCCGGCAGTTTCTAAGAGTGATCGATAAGCATAGGCATGAAATATCCTAACTGGTCCTAGTCGCTCTTGCGCCATATTCATGTCAGAAATCGCATGGGTAGGCTGCACACTAGGTATGATATTGTGCTCGGCAAAATACGGCCTATCCTCTGGGTTGACCACTTGGGCGTGTTCTATTCGCCATCTTTTATCATTTTCGCCTTTAAGCACGCGAGCATAAATGTCTAATAGTATTCGGTTGGTAGAGTCACCGATACAGTGGGTATTCATCTGAAAGTCATGGTAGTTCATGAGTACTGCTAGCTCTTCAAATCGCTCAGGCGATGAAAGTAAAAAGCCATGAGTAGCATGATCATGATAAGGTGCAAGTAAGCAAGCACCTCTAGATCCTAAGGCGCCATCCCCGTAAATTTTGAAAGCACGCGCCGTCAATCGATCTTTTAGCATTGGTCCCTCTTTGAAGAAGTGATCCATGTTTTCTTCCGTAGGGTTGATCATGGTGTAAAAGCGGCTTTTCAGCTGGCCAGCTTCTTGTAGCGAGTCGATGAAAAAGATGATTTCTTTATCCAAGCCTGCCTCAGCCATGGAAGTAAGTCCTACAGCGAGGGTATTTTGCTCCGCCAGAAGGAGCGCATCAGCCAGCTGCCGATCATTGGCTTCGGGTAAGATGGCTTTTACGGGGTCCATGGCTTTATCTACCAAAATGCCTGTTGCATTACCCGATTCATCAGTAAGAATGGCACCACCTGATACTTCCTCAGTAGGATCGATGCCGGCCATTTCTAGTGCTTTGCTGTTTAGCCATGCTGCATGTCCATCTACGCGAATCAAAAAAACAGGCTTATCAGGAAGGATAGCATCAAGGTCATAGCGAGAAGGAAAGTCTTTTCCGTCTTCCCATAAGGTTTGATTCCATCCCCATCCCACAATCCAGTCTCTATCCGGATTATCTTCAGCAAATTGAGCAATGGTCTTTAAGCTTTCTTCTTTGCTTTTGATATCTTCCAAGTTCACCTCCGTAAGCCCTAGTCCGTAGCGTACAAAGTGGCAATGCGCATCGTAGAAGCCCGGAAAAACAGCCTTACCTTCCATATCAATCACCTCAGGTGCTACGAAGTCACCCTTTATTTCGTAATCAGCACCTGTCGCTACGATTTTACCTTCCTTAATGGCAAATGCTGAAACTAAGGGATTGTCATCGTCGACGGTATACACTGTCGCATTGTAAATGATGGTGTCTACTTCGCTAGGCTTCTTGCAGCCATATGCTAGTAAAAGGGAGAGCACCAATAATAGGCGTAAATTTTTATTCATAATTACAGGATTGTTCACTTAACAGTATAAATCAAGATGCCAATTTAGGGCAAAAAGATGATAATTCATATTTTGGTGCCGGCGAGGGTCCTCATCCCACGGAAAGAAAAAAAACTCCAGCTGATGAGCAGTAAATTCATGGTAGTGATGAGGCGGAAACGGATACTTTCTTATATTTTTGTTTTAAGCGAGGGATGAGGACACATTTTGGCCTCGCAGATAAACGAAAATCGGAATTAAAAATCACACAGATCATGTATAGCGGCCCAGACCTTCGCATCAACCTTTTGAAGGAATTTAAATCAACGGATATTCAGTTGCCTAGCAGCAAAAGTGAGAGCAATCGATGCCTCATTATTCAGGCGCTTGGTGGGGATGAGGTGGTATTAGAGAATTTATCCTCAGCACGAGACACACAGACCATGATCCGCTTGTTGTCATCTTCTGAGGATACACTCGATGTGCTCGATGCAGGCACTACGATGCGTTTTTTAACGGCATACATGGCCATAAAAGGGGGAGCACAGGTACTTACTGGTACTGCTAGGATGCAGGAGCGCCCTATTCGTATCTTGGTAGATGCGCTACGGCAGATAGGTGCAAAGATCGAATATCTCAAGAACGATGGTTTTCCTCCTATTCGAGTACATGGATTGACCGAGCAGCTGAGTGATCGTGTGACCGTGCCTGGAAATGTGAGCAGCCAATATATTTCTGCCTTGCTCATGATTGCGCCGTACCTACCCAAGGGACTGACGATCGAATTGAGTGAAGCCATCAGTAGTAAGCCTTATGCCGATATGACGGTGAAGCTTATGCAGCGCTTCGGTGCCAAGGTGATTGAGCTGGAAAATGGCTATGAGGTGCCGCACTCGAGCTATCAGGCAGGTAGCTATGCAGTGGAAAGTGACTGGTCGGCCGCGAGCTATTGGTTTAGTTGGGTGGCACTCAATCCGGGGAGTAGCCTGTTGCTTAAAGGGCTACATGAGGAGTCGCTGCAAGGCGATAGAAGGCTGGTTGAAATCTACCAACAGCTGGGAGTACGATCTGATTTTCACGAAGAAGGGCTTGTGCTCAATCATAGCGGACAGCTGGCCGAGGCTTTGATTTATGACTTTAGTCCTTGTCCGGATTTGTTTCAAACAGTGGCAGTAACTTGTACCTTGCTCAAGGTAAATGGGCAATTTACTGGTCTTCATAGCTTGCGCGTGAAAGAGACTGACCGAATAGTGGCACTTCAAAATGAACTAAAAAAGCTGGGTGCCTTACTTTATGAGGAGCAAAAGGATACTTTTAGCTTCGATTTTAGAGAAGACTTACAGCCGAAGGGCGATCAGCCTGTAAAAATTGAGACCTACGACGACCACCGCATGGCAATGGCTTTTGCACCTGCTGCCTCTTTCTATGCATTGGTGATCGAAAATGGTGAGGTGGTGAATAAGTCATATCCTGAATTTTGGGAACATTGCAGGCAAATCGGTCTTGGAATAGAAGAAATTGATTAAATGAGTGATAAACAATCAGTAATATCGAATCCTTCACAGGAGGTAGTTTATGAGATTCAAGTGGTAGATCTTGGCAGAAAGAGAGTCCGTATTACGCGAAAAACTCACCTGCCAGAAGGTACCTACCGTGCTGCATTGCCAATTTGGAGACCCGGTAGATACGCACTACAAGACTACAGCAAGTATGTTTTTGAGTTGGATGTACAATCTGGACATGGCCATGCTAGCTACAAAAAGCTGAATAAAAATACATGGGAAATCAAGCATTCAGGAGGTGAGCTGAGCATTTCTTTCGACTTTTCTGCTAGGCAGCACGATGCAGGCGGTACTTTTATCGCTGATGGCTTGCTTTATTTCAATCCGATTAATTTTTCCCTTTTCATTGAGGAAGATCAGCATTTATCTATTCGTGCTAGCGTAGCGGGTGCTGATCAGCTTAAATATGCTGGCAGTTTGAATGATGAGGACTCACTACTTACAGCAAAAAATTATGCTCATTGGATTGACAGTCCATTTGTTTTCGCCGATCAAGTGCAGCAGCTTTCTTACACATTAAGCGATGCCGACTTTTTCATTCATGTAGTGGGGATGAGGATGTCAGATACCACCCAGCTTATCGCAGACTTTGAAGCTTTTTCTCAAGCTCAAGCTCAAGCAATGGGAGGCTTTCCATTTGATCAATATCATTTTATAGTTATCACCTATCCTTTTCCATTTTATCATGGGGTAGAACATGATTGCTCTACAATCATTACACTCGGGCCACGATCAGACTTTGGTAGTGAGAAAATGCGTGACCATTTGCTTGGCGTAAGCTCACATGAGCTTTTCCATGCTTGGAATGTCTGTCGATTGAAGCCAAAGGCATTTGCTAATGCCAACTATTTTCAGGAGCTGTATTTTGAAGAAGGCTTCGTGATGGAAGGCTTCACCACTTATTTTGGAGACTATTATCTGCAGCAATCCGGTGTGTTCGATACTCAATGGTGGCTCGACTGTATCGCTCAGTGGATGAACAGCGTGAGCATGCACGATATAGCGGGAAGGCTGAGTATGAAAGATTCTTCGGTAGACTTATGGGTAGATGGTTATGACAATCAGCTTTGGGGTCGAAGCGTTTCTATTTACACCTATGGTGCTCTCGCAGTAACGGCACTAGACTTATCGCTATGCATGGCAACTAAGGGTAGCGTAAGTGCTGCAACTATTTTTAGTAGGTTGTGGAATGAGCATAAAAAGGATGGCTATACCAATGAAGATATTTACCGAATCATAGCAAGAGAAGGTACAGAAGCACTTGCCCAACAGTTTCAAACTTGGATTGCTTCTGGTCATCCCTTTATCCCTCAGCTGGTGGAATTGCTAAGAGCTGTGGGTGTTCAGGTGAATGAAAAACCAGCTGCCGATGGGCTTGCTTATGGAATTGGTCTTCAAGAAAACGCTCAAGGACAATTGCACATCAGTCATTTGATTAGTGAGTGCGGTCTTCACTATGGCGATGTCATCCTTAGCGTAGATGGGAAAACAGAAGCTAAAGCGATTCGATCTCTTTTTAGTGATTATAAGTCGGTAGCGGTTGAATTGGTGAGAATGGGCGAAAGCCTTCAAGTATCGCTAGAGCCAACTGAAAGACCGATTATCAGTAAGTATTCGCTACAAATGCCAAATGTGAAGGCTGCACAAAATGATGTATTTCAAAAGTGGATCAGCGGGCTATAGTTGTTAGGAGAAGGTCTGGTTTATAATTGGAGGGATGTTCACATTGATTACTTTAATTCTATATTTGTAAAAAAATAACATGATGCGATACCTATTTTTTTGTTTGCTGGTAGTTTTACCCCTATTCGATGCCAAGGCACAGAGCGAAACTTTAAGGGAAGTGATTGAGGTAAAGCGATCGATATTGCACTTACATTTTTACCCTACTACCTTGCGGATGTTAGATAAAAAGGAAAACGAACGATTGTTGGAGGTAAGTAAAAGGCTTGATTTTTTCAAGGTTTTGGTATATCCCTCAGGTATGCTCAATGCTGATGATCGTAGTTTTTTAGAAAATGGCATCGCAGAAGAGGGCTTTGAAAGTCAAGGCATCCTTGCTGTAAATGGGGTAGATTTTCAAAGTTTTGCTACCTCCAAACGAAGATCTAATCAGTTGTTATTTGCTGAGCGAGAAGGTTTTTCATTGATATTGGAGAGCAAAGGTAGGCTTAGCGAGGAGGATTTATCGTATTTAATTGAATATCTGATAAACAGCCCGCTCATAAGGACTGTTATCCCTATGATTTGATGCTAATGAACAGATTGATAAGTACATTTTCAGTCAATTAGCTTAATTCTTTTTATGCATATCCGCTTCTTTGCATATTAAATTTCAAAGGGAGTACTAAATTTTAAAAGCGCTGAAGGCGCTATACATCAAAGCAAAGGGTGAAGCCCTGTGAGAAATAGACAGCATGACTTAGTCCTGAATGGGCGCAACAAAGTAACAAGGTGTTTCTTTTCAATGCGTATATCTATTTATGCGGATAAACATAATTCTTTTACACCAAACCAAAAAACAAATGTTGAAACCTCCTTTTAATTTCAAGCAGTGGATTGATGATCATCGGGATTTATTGAAACCACCAGTGGGCAATAAAGCGGTATATACAGAAAATGATGACTTTATTGTCATGGTAGTGGGTGGCCCCAACAGTCGAAAAGATTATCATTATAACGAAACAGAAGAGTTTTTCTACCAAATAGAGGGAGATATCGTGTTGAAGGTGATTGATGAGGGTGAGTTTAAAGACATACCTATCAGAGAGGGGGAAATCTTTTTGTTGCCACCGAAAGTTCCGCATTCACCACAGCGTACTGCAGGCTCTGTAGGCTTGGTGATGGAATTGAAACGCAAGCATGGTGAGCGTGATGGCTTTATGTGGTTTTGTGAAAACTGTGGTAATAAGCTTCATGAGAAGTATGACCATATTACAGATATAGTAAGTCAGTTGCCCCCCATTATGAATGGGTTTTTTGAAAGTGAAGCACTACGAACTTGCGATAAGTGTGCTACTGTGATGAGTAAACCTGAGAGGAAATAGATTTTTCGATCCTTAAAAGATGTTACGCTCTCAACTTTTCATGATCAAATAAACTTTGCTGTTCTTGATTTATTGGAAGTGAATGGATAGTAAGCATTTTTACTATCCATTTTTTACTAATTCTTTTCTGTCTTTCATGTACTGCCTTGCTCTTTTATGAGCAGGATGTTTCCTTTTCGCATTTTTGCGAATCAGTTTAAGATAGCTTTCACTTTCATCAAATCGCTTTTCCTTGTCAAGTAGTTGCGCTAAATAAAAAAGCGAATACAAATAATATCCTGAGTCTTCGGCCTCTGCTTGTTCCCCAAACTCCACTGCTCTTTTATAGTTTTCGATAGCCTCTTGCTTGTTTCCGTATACCTGATTGATTTGCCCTAGAAAAAAGGCTGCATATCTTCCTGTAACAGGACCATAGCCTGTATAACCTTCATCAATTTTAGTAATAATGCTCTCACTCACTTGCTTACAGTGAGTATAGTTACCTGTGGTATACAGCAGACGAGCGTAAAAGCGGTGGAAATAAGAATTGTCTGGAAAAGTCTTATGAAGGTAAGAAGATAGGTTTAATGCCGATCGAGTGTCCTTTTCATCAAGTGCCATAATCCGCATCAGAAAATACTGTGCCTCAGTACGGGTATAAAAGGCGTTGTTTGCTACGGTTCTTAGTTGCTGCATACCTACTTCTTTATCACCCTTTGGGAAAAATGCCAAAATAGGTTTTAGCATGGGGTAGTTTTCGGGTACCCATACAGAATAGTAGTTGAATAATGCATCACCAAACATGAACTCAGGACTAAACTCATGCTGCCCTTTACTTTTTTCAAGATAGTCCAAGGCCTTCTTTCCCGAGAAGGCGGCCTTTGTCCAGTTTTTGCGTTCTGAATCCAGCCTGCCTTTAAATCCATAGGCTGCTGCCAAAAAGAAGTTGGCTTCGATATTGTCAGGGTCTTCGTCAAGCATCTTCTCGCCGAGTACAATCACGGTATCCATATAGTGAAAAAAGCGCTCATCATATTCCTTCACATCGATATTGGGGGCTATTTTCCACCAATTGCTTAAGCCCATTAGAAAGTAAGGGAGCGGATGTTCTTTGTAGCGGTATTTTAAAACACGAAACTGCCGTTCTGCTTCTTCAAATTTAAAATTATACATGCTGTTCACACCAGCTGTAGCCTCAATTTGTACGCCAATGTCTAATAAGAGATATTTTTTCTTCTCTTCTTCAAAAGCGATGGAGTCTAGTGATTCCTGATCAATTTGAGCATAAGCAGTACCGCTGATGATGCAGATTAAAGATACCAAAAAGATTGAAAGGTGATTTCGAGACATATAGTCTATTTGTAAAGATTTTTGGATTTAAACAAGCTAATAATCTAACTGAAAAAGAAAAAGTTCATTGCTAGCGAGTGCTTATAAGCTTCGAATTTAGTTTTTTAATGTTTTGATTTACAAATGAAAAGGCTAATTGTTTTTTTTACTATTTCTAAGTTGAAATTTTCAGGGTTTAATGCGTAAGGGCATATTGAGGTTGCTTGCTTATGATATAATATTTTTATGCTACCCAATCTAACGATAATCGCTTATTATTTGGTATGTAATTTAGCAGAATGCTAGTGTTTATCTAGCTGAAGTCCGTTTACATCATCCGCAGGAGGCACCTATCTGTGCTTAAGCTTATTATTTTAGTATCAGCTCAATACTGTCGTCATCCCACGAAAAACTTTATAAATATGCCTGCTATTTAGTGCTTAGCAGCTTTTGAAAAGCTGTGGTTGTAACTCATGCAATTGAATAAAAATAGTTCTTTGTTATTGAAAATCCAAAAATATGCAGTAATTTTGACCGGCAAATAAAATCTATAATACTTTATTTGCCATGCAGAAAGACCTTTCAAAATTTGCCATCGAAGCACTCACCTATGATGACGTGCTTTTGGTACCGGGATACTCCAATGTTTTACCCCGAAATACAAGCACAGAGACTTACCTAACCCCCAAAATCACCCTCAATACTCCTTTGGTTTCCGCTGCCATGGATACGGTGACAGAGTCTAAGCTGGCGATCGCTATGGCGCTGGAAGGTGGACTTGGCTTCATTCATAAAAATATGAGCATCGAGCAGCAGGCGCTGGAAGTGCGAAAAGTGAAGCGCTCTCAAAGTGGGATGATCCTCGACCCCATCACCTTACATATCGACTCTACCGCAGGGGAAGCCATGGCCATCATGCGCGAAAATAAAATCGGCGGTATCCCCGTAGTGGACGAGCAAAATGTATTGGTCGGCATTGTGACCAATCGGGATCTGCGCTTTGAGAAAAAAATGAATACCCCCGTAGAAAAGCTCATGACGAAAGATAATCTCATCACTGCCGATGAGGGCGTCAGCCTGAGCTCTGCCGAGGATATCTTGCAAGAGTACAAAATCGAAAAACTACCCATCATTGACAAAGACCGCAAGCTAAAAGGCCTCATTACCTACAAGGACATCTTGAAGAAAAAAGATAAGCCTCATGCTTGTAAAGATGAGTATGGTCGCTTGCGTGTGGGTGCGGCAGTAGGCGTCACCGCCGATATCAGCGATCGTATCCATGCATTGGTGCAGGCCGGTGTGGACGTGATCAGCATTGACACGGCGCACGGACATTCGCAGGGCGTCATTGATATGGCGAAGAAAATAAAAGCTGAATTTCCTGATTTGGAGATGATCGTAGGTAATGTTGCTACTGCCGAAGGGGCACTCGCCCTTTCTGAGGCTGGCGCCGATGCTGTGAAGGTGGGTGTGGGTCCCGGCAGTATATGCACCACTCGCATCATAGCGGGTGTTGGAGTTCCCCAGCTGAGTGCCGTTTACGATGCTGCTCAGGCGCTGCAGGGGCGTCCTACGAAAGTCATCGCCGATGGCGGTATTCGATTCAGCGGCGACATCGTCAAAGCGATTGCTGCAGGTGCGGATAGCGTGATGATCGGTTCGCTACTCGCAGGTACCGATGAGGCGCCGGGCGAAGTGATTCTGCTGGAAGGAAGAAAGTTTAAGTCTTATCGTGGGATGGGTTCACTCGAAGCAATGGGGCAAGGATCCAGCGATCGCTACTTCCAAGATGCTGAGGATGACATCAAAAAGCTAGTGCCCGAAGGGATTGTAGGAAGGGTACCTTTCAAAGGCTTGGTATCAGAAGTTTTGTATCAGCTCATAGGCGGACTAAAGGCCGGAATGGGCTACTGTGGTGCTGCCGACATTGAGGCACTCAAAAAAGCCAAATTTGTGCGCATCACCGCCAGCGGATCGGCGGAGTCGCATCCTCACGATGTATTTATCACCAAAGAAGCGCCTAACTACAGCAGATAATACTGCAGGACTTCCTTACGCATAGCCTCGGACACCATATTCTCTCGCTCAGTCGGTACCATCTCACTCGGTACCCTGCCAAGCCAAAAGGAGAAGCCATTGTGTCGGAGGCTATTTTTATATTTTTTAAGCCGGATTATGCATTAGGGTTCGTAATGAGAGTACAAAATGCAATAAAATCAAGTATTTAGCGACTGAGGCATAGCACCGCTCTGGTGAAGGCGATAAATGCAGCGAAGCGATTGATTTTGAAGCAGTTTGCGCTCGGAATAGAATTTCTAATGCATATTCTGGGTTTAAGCTATCTCAAGCATATGCTTGCAGCTTCCTCTCCTCCAAAAGCTGATGCATCTGCCTAAGCGATCCTACTACAAAAATAAAATTTCTATCAGCCCTTAGCCATGGCCTTCTAAGCCTATCAGCCACTATCCAATAGGATACCATCCGCCAGTTTAGAGTGAGTCGCTAGCTGAGGGGCCTTCATTTTTATGCGCGACTATTGATAGATCTCATCGCCTACAAGATAGGTTTAGATAAAATTAGGATACCATCCGCCAATTAGGCGATGTAGAGTGAGTCGCTAGCTGAGGGAGACTTCATTTTTATGCGCGATTAGTGATAGTCCTCATCGCCTACAAGATAGGCTTAGATAAAATAATGACTTTTATTTTGATTTAACTGTGATTGATTAGGTTTCAAAATATAATTTTAGCTATATTTAGTTGTTAAAATATAAGAGGGGATAAGTGTGATTGGATAGGGGGTGGGTGTGATGGTGATGTTGTGCCTCAATGTAAAAATGCCACGTCCAACAAAAAATAGACAGGAAAAATAATAGACAGCCAACGCCAAATGATAACATCTATAACCATAAAAAATGTAGCCAGTTATGATCCCGTAGATGGAGTTATAATAGATGGGTTAAAAAAAGTAAACTTTATATATGGGGCTAATGGTTGCGGAAAAACGACTTTATCAAACTTTCTACAGAATCCAGTTGATGGAAAATTTGCTAATTGTGTCGCTAATTGGAAAAATGAATCACCAATTAAAGCCTTGGTATATAACAATGAGTTTCGGAAACAGAACTTTGGCAATGGAAAATTAAATGGAGTTTTTACGCTTGGTCAGGCAACCACTGATGAAATAAAGGTGATTGAGGATAAAAATGAGGAATTAAAAATCATAAAGGCGGATGGTACAAAAAAACGTGAAACGCTTAATGCTCAAAAACAAAGGAAGGAAGATTTAGAAAAAGAATTTACTGAAAGTAGCTGGAAGAAGATCTATAAAAAATACGATAAAGAATTTAAAGAAGCTTTTGTAGGTTCAATGAAATCTGGAGAATTATTTAAAAATAGATTGTTACAAGAGTTTTCAAATAACACAGCAAATCTAAAATCTTTAGATGAATTAAGAGAAAAAGCAAAAACCATTTTTGGTGATATTCCTCAAAACATCACATCAATAAACACCATTAGTTATGAAAGACTACTAAATATCGAAGTAGAACTTGTTTGGAAGAAAATAATTGTTGGTAAAGCAGATGTGGATATTGCCAAACTAATTCAGAAACTGAATATCAACGATTGGGTAAATCAAGGAAGAAGTTATATCCAGGAAGATGAAGATACTTGTCCTTTTTGTCAGCAACCAACCATTAATGAAGATTTTAAGAATCAGTTGGAGAATTGGTTTGATTAAACTTACTTAAACGATATCAAAGCAATAAAAGAGCTAAAACAGGAATATAATTTATTGACACAAAATCTTATCAATGAACTAAATGATATTGAAACGAATCAAAAGAATTTAAAAGACAAAAAGCTAAATGTCGATAAATTTTCAGCCTACCTAAAAACTCTAATTAGTCAAAATACTACCAATAGCGAATTTTTAAACAACAAAATCAAAGAGCCTAGCAGAAGTATTGAGTTAGTTTCTCTAAAAGAGCAACTAGTTTTAATTGCAGACT
>JAFIEW010000039.1 GCA_020832375.1 Cyclobacteriaceae bacterium | reverse complement strand
GACTTTATGATTTATTTATCAACAATTTAGCTGTTTTTAAGCAGACCCTAATTAGGTGCTACACTTTATCATCACCTATTTTATATTCTAGGATAGAATGAAAAAGCTTGGTAAATAGCACTATAGGCGTCTATCATTCAAGCAGGGACTTGGTAATACCAATTTAGGTTGGTTCTGAGCAAACAATCTGTTTTTTTGACCCCCTTCAAATTTCAAAGTAAATACACTTAAGTATCAGATCTTATTATCTTGAATCACATGAAGAAGCCATCTGTGATTTTTTCATGGCAGCATATAACACTGCTTTAATCCATGTATACCGGAGAGAAGTCATTGAAAACCACAGTAAATAAGATCGCAATCTAAGATTTATGCTTGAACAGATTGTCCTTAAGAAAAGCTATTATTGAGGTTTAATAGTTGAAGTATTACTTACAAACTAGCGGATAGGCAAATCACACCTTTACTCAATTCATTCTCTAAAGAGCGTTTTTAAACCAAATAAAAAGTCTCAGGAATCAACACTTGCGTCTCATCATTTTCAACCACGAGGCTGTAGAAGAGGTTTTATACAATGCATTGCCCTGAGACTTTAACATTTAGATTTAATTAGTTGTAACCCGGGTTTTGTACAAGACTAGGGTTAGTCTGCATCTCTCTAAAAGGAATAGGATATACCAATCTATTGGCATTGAAAGGAATGTCACCAATACTTCTTCTTGTTCTTTTAAAATCAAATAGTCGATGACCTTCGAAGCAAAGTTCAAGATCTCTTTCAAGCCAAATATCTTCAGCAGTGATTTCAGTAAACTCTGATGCATTTCTTATTGCTCTCAATGTATTGATGTCTTCAAGTGGAGTGGCTCCTACACTAGTACCAGCCTGCAAATTTGCCTCAGCTCTAGTAAGGTACATTTCTGAAATCCTAATCATATTAACATTAGCAGCTACTGTATTAGTCCATTTTCCGGTCCATGTTACTCCATCATCTTCATAGAAAAACTGAAATCGGACATCCTCTTCTTCAAATAGATTTAAGAAAGGGTCACGTATAAAGATATCACCTCTACCCCCTTCAGGTAGTGAAGCAAAGAAGGTGGTCATCAAGTTGGACCCCTGCTGCGTGGTCACTTGAATGGAAAAGATATCTTCGGAAGAAGTAAGTCCACCTGATGATGCATTATTAAAGATACTCGCATAATTTGCTGCAAGTGCAAAAGCACCGGACTCAATAACTCGGTTAGCTTCTTGAGCTGCAAGTGTCCATTCTTCTCTCTCTAGATACACACGTGATAAAATAGCTGAGGCAGCAAGACTTCCCGCATAAAAGCCATTAGTGGCTGGCAAGAGATCTCTTGCATCTATCAAATCTTGAATCACTTGCTGATAGACATCCTCAGTTGTATTGCGTTCTACATTTAATTGTTCACCTACCCCACGAGTTGGTTCGGTAATTAATGGTACACTTGAGTTTTGTGCAGTATTTTGTCCACTAACCCATGGTTGAGAAAAACTCCTTGCTAAATCAAAATAGCAAAGTCCTCGCAGAAACTTAGCCTCTCCTTCTACCCGGTCACTTACATCAGGATTGATTACCTCAAGGCCATCAGTAAGGATATTATTGGTAATATTAATTACCTCATAGGCTCTTCTCCACTGACCTTGAACAGATGAATTTTGAGGCAAAATCTGCTTGATAAAAAATTCTCGAGGGTCGTTAAAAGTACCGTCCCACTGGATATTACCATCGGCAGCAGTTAATTCCCAATCCATTTGTGCATAGCCGCCATATAAATCTGGATGACCAAGGCGAGTATAAGCTCCAATTAAAACAAGTTCAACATTAGCTGATGAATTAAGCGCTATTTCCTCACTAATTTCCTGAGGTGGCTCCAAATCTAAGCTATCTGCACAAGAGGCTATGAAAACCAATAGTGCTAGCAACAAAGAAGTATATAAAGTATTTTTAATGTTCATATCTTTGGTATTAATGATGATTAGAATCCGATGCTTAAACCTACAGTATAAGTTCTAGCCTGAGGTGCAGAATAGAAGTCAATTGATTGGAAAACATTACTCGCCAAGAAGTCAGTGGTCACCTCAGGATCCCATCCGTCGTAGTTTGTAAAAGTTAATAAGTTTTGTCCTTGAACATAAACCCTTGCAGTTCTTACGCTGATTCTGTCAGTAAAGCTTTTAGGAAATGTATATCCAAAAGATACCGTCTTTAATCGAAGATAGTCACCGTCTGAGAGGTATCGGGAAGAGCGCTGCTGCTGTCCATTAAGCAATCCAAATCGTGCTTCTGGTATATCTGTAATATCGCCAGGTTGCTGCCATCTGTCCAATTGGCTAGCTAGTTGATTATCAACCCAGTCTTGGTTACCACCCATAAAGCCATCACCAGCTCTATGAATTTGAAAACCACCTACCCATTGTAAGAAAACGGTAAGATCAAAATTACCAAAGGTAAAATTGTTATTAAAACCACCAAAGTAATCGGCATTAGGATCACCTAGAATAACGAATTCAGCTGAGTTGAAATTATTAGTTGCTTCTCTGCCATCCACAGTCACTGTTGTTTCACCGTCTCTTACTTCTCTATTTAAAAACCAAATGGCATCACCTGTAGCTGGATCTACTCCTGCATACTCAGCTCCTAAAAATGCGCCGAGTGGTGATCCCTCTTGTACAACATTCATATATCGACCTGCACCCGTATCAATGATCTCTTGGTCTCCAATGCTAGTAACGA
Organism: Cyclobacteriaceae bacterium; assembly: GCA_020832375.1. Taxonomy (GTDB): domain Bacteria; phylum Bacteroidota; class Bacteroidia; order Cytophagales; family Cyclobacteriaceae; genus JAFIEW01. The sequence continues at coordinate 26,936 of JAFIEW010000039.1, read as the reverse complement.
TGTTTCTATTAAAAGCAATGTTGAAGCTTGAGTTCCAGCTGAAGTTTTGTCTTGAAATATTCTGAGTGTTTAATACAAACTCAATTCCTTCATTTTCCACACTTCCTAGATTACTTGATACAGAGTTGAAGCCTGAGGTATTAGGTATCGGTACAGCAAGAAGAAGATCATTGGTAACTTTTTTATAATAGTCAATCTCACCAGTAATGCGATCATTAAAAAAACCGAAATCAATACCCGCATTAAGCTGAGCCGTTGTTTCCCATCCTAAATCGGGGTTTGCCACTTGAAAAGGTCTTAAGCCAGGAACACCGGCAAGAGATGCTGCCTCATAAAGGCCAAAGTGGGTATAATCACCGATGGCGGCATTACCTGCCAAACCATAACTAACTCTTGGCTTTAAGAATGATAAGCTTTCAACCCCACTTAAGAAGCCTTCATCGGATGCTATCCAACCCACGGAAGCTGATGGGAAGAATCCAAAACGATTGTCCGCTCCAAAACGAGAAGACCCATCATAGCGATTATTCAAACTGATGAGATATTTATCCGCTAGCTTATAGTTGATTCTGGCGAAATAAGAAACAAAACGGGTTTGAATCAAATCAGAGCGGCCTACTGTAATATCAGCAGCCGAAGCTAATTTTCTTAAATCATCATTGGGTATGCCTTGACCTTGTACTCGCGTGAAGTCTCTTCTTATATCTTGATATTCAAAACCCAAGGTTGCATCGATGACACTTCTTCCAACTACCTTTTGATAATTCAAATAGTTGGTGTTGATATAATTACTTACCTGCACCCATCTAGAAAGTCCTACTCCTGTATTATCTGCGGCTATACCTGCAAGTGTATTGCTTGCCTGAAATCGATCCTCGTTTTGTGTTAGAATATCTACACCTACTTGAGAATGGAATTTCAGCTCAGGGGTAATTTGAATATCTGCATACACTTTAGAGATATTTCGAAAAACCGTAGTCACGAAGTCGGCAAATTCAGCTTCAACCAGACCGTTGTAATATGGAGTGATGGGTCTGTCATTTAATTCACCAAACTCATTTCTGATTGGAGTAATTGGCGGCTGAGCAACCAATTGCATAGGGTTTGCAAATTCATTGTCGGGAGCTACTCGGTTATTTACTGTACGAGAAAGGCTCATATTCATACCTAAAGAAACACGTTCAGAGGCTTTATGCTCTAATTTGAGTCGACCTGAAATACGCTCGAGGTTATTTTTGATTAGAATACCGTCTTGATCAGTATACTGCCCAGAGATGTAAAATCTTGTTTTCTCATCCCCACCATTGGCTGAAAAATCATACTGCTGAAATCGTGCATCTTGAAAAGCTTCACGCTGCCAATCGGAGTTGGTAGAACCTGGCTCAGTACCGCCTCTAAAAAGATCAATTCTTGAGTCTACAAATCCTACCCAAAAATCATCATTTTCAACTCTGTCAGCATTAGCCGCAGCTTCACGGATCAACATGGTATAATCTTCTCCTTGCACAAAGTTTCTTAGCCGTGTTGGTGAACTCGCTCCATATTGTGCATTAAAGTTGTATTGAGTTTGTCCTGATTTACCACTCTTAGTAGTAATCACAATTACACCATTAGCTCCTCTTGATCCATATATTGCAGTTGCAGAAGCATCTTTTAGTACTTCCATAGACTCTATATCATTGAAATTGATATCTGCCAATGGATTCGTTGCCGCTCCAACACCAGACAAGTTATCACTTGTGATAATAACACCATCAACTACATAAAGTGGTTGATTATCACCTGATACAGATGCTGCACCTCTTACGCGTACCTTCATTCCTTGGCCAACCTTGCCATTACCCGACTCAACGAATACACCTGCAGCACGTCCTTGTAAGGCTCCTTCAACAGACGGTACAGGTATATTTTCCATATCCTTACCAGACACCTTAGCGATATTACCGGTGAGATCTTGCTTGAGCTGAGTACCATAGCCGACTACTATCACTTCTGATAATTGCTCAATGTTTTCTACAAGATCAATGTCAATGACCGATCTTGCTCCTACGCGTACCTCATCGCTTAGATAGCCGATGGATGAAAACACCAAAATAGCCTCTTCATTCGGGACATTGATTCGATACCTACCATTGATATCTGTGATGACCCCATCGCCGCCTTTTACTTGTACCGTTACACCTGGTAAAGGGTTCGAACTACCAAAGTCCGTAACCGTACCGGAAACCGTTCGATCTTGTGCAAAAAGTACTCCCATAGAAAATACTAAAAACACAAATTTTGTTAGTAGAAAATGTTTCATTCCTTCTTTTTTAGATTAGATTTTGACTGAATTAATCTCCCAATCTAAAGAAGGATTTTTATCAAAACAAATGTTGTTGAAAATTATACCAAAAAAATAATTATGCAACCGTTCGTGTAATCGATAAAGCACTGTAAATCAACATAAACGAACTAAAAACAAAAAACCGCTTAAACGATTAAGCGGTTTGTTAGATTTGTTCTATTTTAAAGTCCTGACTATAAGAAACATACAACTATGCGTAGAAAGGCAATAGATAAAGATGCTCAAAAGTAAGCAAGAACCTATAGGCTTAAAGTGTAGAACCCTCGCACTCCTCTGCTGTTTACGCCTTCAATCACTACTCTACCTCTTATTTTCGTCAAAATATCAATCAACTGATCTGCATCACGAATAGGCACCTGATTAATGGCGATGATAATAAAGTCTTCCTCTATGCCCATGCGACGAATAAATCCGTCTCTAATATCCACGATTCTTATACCATATTCTAAATTCAACTGTCCAAGTTCGGCATCGAGTAAGTTTTCAAAACTAGCACCCAACTCTTTGCTCACCTTAATCTCTCTAGCGATCAAGCCCTTTCCGCCGAGTCGATTCCTTAGAGTAACCTCTACTGTCCGTGCTTTTCCCTCTCTCAAAAAGTCAATTTTAATACGATCTCCTGGACTATAATGAGAGATCAACTCTTCAAATTCTACCCTCCCTCCTACTTTATCATTGTCAATTTTTATAATCACGTCAGCCTTGGTAAGTCCTGATTCAGCCGCAGCACCAGCAACTTGCACCGAACGAATCTTGGCACCTATCACTTCCTTCAACCCTAGTTCATCGGCCTCTGCGGATGTAAGGTCGGCTACCTCTGCTCCCAAGAATGCTTTCTGCACTTCGCCATGTTCAATCAAATCATCAACCACCTTTCTCATAAGATCCGAAGGTACTGCAAAGCCATAACCGGTATAAGAGCCCGTGCGTGATAAAATAGCAGTGTTGATACCTACAAGTTCGCCTGAAACATTGACCAAGGCTCCTCCGCTATTTCCTGGATTGATGGGCGCATCGGTTTGTATGAAAGACTCTATTGGAAAGCGTCCTCTTAAAATATTGATTTCTCTACCCTTAGCACTCACGATGCCTGCAGTAACTGTAGAAGTAAGATTAAAGGGATTACCTACTGCAAGTACCCACTCCCCTACTTGGAGGTCTCGGCTGCTTCCAATTTTGATGGCAGGCAGGCGATTACTTTCTATTTTAAGCACTGCCAAATCAGTAGAAGGGTCTCGACCAACTAATTTTGCCTCGTAAGTTCTACGATTGTGAATTACTTCTATGGTCTCAGCTCGCTCAATCACGTGATTGTTAGTGACGATATAGCCATCATTGCTGTAGACCACTCCGGATCCTGCGCCTTGTGCTTGTTGAGGCCTATCCCCATGAAAAAACCAATCTAGCCATCCTCCTCTACTGTACTCACGAGTAGATATGGTTTTAATAAATACAACTGAAGGTGTACTAGCGGCGGAAGCTTCCACAAAACCACGGGGCATGGCAGCATTCTCATCCCTCGCTAAAAATGAAGAAGAAGAAAAACTTAATGGCTCATGTGAAAAATCAAAAGTTGAATTACTGGTGAACTGTAAAGGATCAGCTCCTGCATAACCTGACTGATTAGTTGATTGCTGCACTAAATTAAATATCCACGAACCGAAAAAGCCTCCAAGGATAGCCAAAAGCACAAATGCAATAATTTTTTTCATGAGTAGAAATACTAAAGTTCGATTGAACGGGTGAAGTATGTTTTAATAGATTGCATCCAATAACGAAAAATTGAAAAAACTGGTTGGTATTGGCTTAAACCAATACCACACCATCTCTTTTAAGCTCATCAATATGCTGCATACGATCGGGCTGAATGCTACCTGTCTCGAAAATATATTTGCGGTCGAATAATTTTCCATCATGGAAATAAGTCAACATAAACTCATTGTTGAGTTGAAGCAAATCTGGGGGTAGCGTTTCAAAAGCTGCAGCCGCTCCACCTTCAAGAACATCAATATGATGCCGAAAAGTACCTGTTTCCTTAGCCCTACCGTCAATTTCACCATAGCCTTTGGTGTTAATAAGTACACCTTCAATAGCATATGAATTAGTATTGATCAAATGTGCCTTCCAGTAAGTGTCAGGGAGTACTGGTGCTCCCAGCTCTGTATCAGGCACCATAGCAAGTTTAATTCCTTCTACTTTTGGGATGTTAATATCTTCTTTCATCTTATTAGTAATTTAAACGACACTAAGTCAAGTTCAATTGTAAAGTGAGTGACTTGTTGTGATTGATTTTTGAATGCAGCCCTATTTTAAAACGCTTGGCATGATTTCTTCCATCTCAAATAAACGGAAAATATGAGCTTTTAGGCGTTGTTTTACAATCTTAATATCGGGTGCAGATTTTGTTTCAAGGTGTAGGGATGCTACTGCCTTATCATCGATACCGCAAGGAACGATGTTTTTAAAATATTCTAAATCGGTATTGATATTAAAAGCGAGTCCATGCATGGTTACCCATCGACTAGCTTTTACACCAAGGGCGCAAATCTTTCGACACTTATCTGCATCTTCATGATCAAGCCATACACCAGTAAGCCCTTCAATACGACCTGCAGCAATACCCTCCTCCTGAAGAGTAAGGATTACAGCCTCCTCTAGTAAGCGCAAATACTTATGAATATCGGTGAAGAAATTATCTAAATCCAAAATGGGGTAACATACAATCTGACCAGGACCATGAAAAGTGATATCTCCACCTCTATTAATCGGGTAATAATGAATCCCTTTTTGCTTTAGTTCTTCGTGAGTGAGTAACAAATGTTCTTCTTTCCCGCTTTTTCCTAGCGTATAAACAGGTGGATGCTCACAAAATATCAAATAATTGGAAGTAGGCTCCGATAGCTTTTCGCGCCGATTCCGTACCTTTTGATCAACCACAGAAGCAAAGATCGCTTCTTGACGATCCCAAGCCGCCTGATAATCAATCAAACCCCAATCTTGAACTGATACTTTTTTATTTTTCATGGCTTTCTACTTTATATCGTTCCCCCGAATATAATTCCTAGCTTCATCACTTTTCTACCAACTCTCACCACACATTGCTTACCTAAATATAAACGTGTCTTTAATTATTGCCGCAAAGATACCACTATAATCCCAAATAGACCCTAAGTGTTCCAAGATTGGTTTTTGAGCGAGATGGCTGTGTTATGACCAAAACATCAACTGTTAATGGTCTTTTCAGCAATGCAATATCTCATTTATTTTTTTAAGCCATCAATACAATCTAACTTGAGCATTCATTTCGTATTTAGATTATAAACTGATTATAAGTCCATTTTTTTTAAACTTAATCAAAAGATTATGAGCACCATCACTACTTCAAGCGCTACAGGCATCATCAAATATCCTGAGGTAATAGGGCTAATTAGTGTTAATATCGCTATTGCTATCAGCTGGATTGCCTATCACGAATATCAGCCCCAGCTATTGCATTCACTTAATTTAGAACACTTATCTGACTTTTTGCTTTACGCAAAAATAATTATACTCGTAGTAGTACCACCTATTGCTGGATACATCAGCGATAAGATCATGAACAAAGGCGGTCGCTATATTTTAGTTTTGCTTACAGGTATCTACTTTACAGCGATGATCTTCATGATCGTAGCCACCATGATTTCTGTAGCTCACTTACAGTGGGTTGCGACTGTAATCCCGGTCTTTTTAGTACTATGGCTCATTGGTATGAACGTTTTTCATGCACCTGCCAATGCACTCATAGACCGCTTTGCAGATCGTAAATACCTACCCTTCGTCATGGGCTTGGTGATTATGTGTACACAAATGGTTTATGCGCTTGAGCCCATAGTGATTAGTCTTATCAGCTTTTTTGGTGATGTGCTTACCTTTGTGGTAGGAGGTTTACTCATAGCAGGTACGGGAGCTTATTTTTACTATCGCACCCAAGATGAAATAGCCGAGCTTCAAATTAATAGCCGCGAAGAAGCATATAGCCCAAATGACTTTGAAGACTGGGTAAAGATTTTTCTAGGTGCACTTGCTATTGGCTGGGCTCATGGACTCATCATGAACTACATTCCCCAAAAACTAAGCACTCAAATTGGTGGTTTTCCGATATCAGATGATTTATTTGCCTTTCTCTTACTAGCATTTGCAGCACTAGCCGCTTTCCTTATTGGTAAATGGCTACAAGGAAAAGATGTAGACAAATACATCTATGGCGCAATGATCACCTTACTGATTTCATCAGTCATCTTCATGCTCATCTCAAACAAAGAAATATTTGTCATTGCCGCTATTGCTATGGTCTTGGCACAATCCTTACTCCATGTTAGTATACTTCCTTTTGCATTCACGCGCATTTCCGCTTCTAAAGTTACCTTTGCAGTAGGCGTATTCTTTGGAGGCACTGAATTGCTCAACGGTATGCTAGAAGTTCTTTTTTGAGGGATGAGAACACGACTCATCCCTCAAAAATAAAAATAAGCTAGGCTGATTTATTAGGCTATTGCGCCGTGTGTGGGATGAGAAACTGAAAAAACCTTCCTTGGTATTGAATGAGCTATCAAGAAAGCAAAAACTGATGCTGCTTAGATATTTCATATTTGACAGCATGGGAACTATCTTTGTACACTGATTCATACCTATCAGTTAAGTCGATTACCAAAGTATTGGATCACCCAATAGCGTTAACAATCAATTCATGTCGAGTCATCACTTCGTAAGAGAGGGCCAGGAGCCTGGAATCCTTATTTTAAATTATCATGAGTCGCTAGGCGAGAGCTTAGGACAACTACTGGAGTGGAGCACTGGCCTGTACCTGACGGAGTCTGCTCTATCTAATTTCCCTGCGGAGCTCATCAAAGTAGATGGAGTGATATTGAGAAAGGAAACTACGAGTCTAGTAGATACTTTCCCCCCTCCTATAGAATTGATCAATGCTCCTACATCTCGTCAGCTGGAAGTAGGTATCCGCCACTTCAAAGAAAAAAAATATCCTGGCATCTATCTTTTTGCTCATTCCGATATCATCCCTCAGCTAGAAGAATGGGTAAGTGAGCATTTTTCTATTACCCTCATCAATCAAGACGGTAAAGGCAATCGGCTTACAGATATCCATAAAAAGTGGTACGCCCAAGGTCAGTTTATCCGGTCAGTTAGCAACTTGCAAGAGTATCCTAATTTGATAAAGGTAGGGATGATTGACAAGATGCACCAATACGAAGTAAAAGAAGAAGGCTTTGTAAAGATAAGACCTGCCCAACTCGAAGATTATCCTATTTGGTATTTTGAGGCTTAGAATGCGCGATTCCATTTAAAAACCTATACCTATTAAACATCAAAGGTTTTATGGAGTCCACTGATCGATCTAATTCCATAAAATATATTTCCTATTGTATGATCTATTAAAAAAAAATCATTGCGAATATCTCATATGTATTCAAATTGAATGATCAGTATACCCATTGAAATACTATTCCATTGATTCACAAAACCTACAACTTAACAAGAACTCTCGCTCCGTATCTTCAGGTCGATAAATCAATCGAAATCTTGATTGATTAAGATCATAACCTGCAAAAACATGTTGAACTCGGGGAGTCATCGGTGTATCAAAGCAATAGGTATTCAAAACTCCGCTTGCTAAACCCAATTCAGCAAAACACATATAATATGGATTATTTAAAGATATTTCTTGGCCGTTATTGTCTGTATAAGCACTATACATAAGTACCAGCTTTTGGTTTACTTTATCGACTGTAATTACTTTTATTTGGTCTTGAACAAACTCGGTCGGATCATTTTTATAAAAATGTAGCGTTTGGTCGTGATGCTGCAAATCAAGTAAATATTCATCAATCATCTCTCCTTCGATAGAATATTTCCTGATCATGTTTTGTCCTACAGGAAAAGCAATATATAAATATTCACCATCATAATCCCAATGAACTAGCTTACCATAGGCTAAATTACCAGCTGTATAATAAGAAGGTAGGCTGACAAAAGATCGAATAAACTTTCCTTCCATGTTGAAAATACTGATAAGCTTAGACTTTTGCATCGTTTCCTTTAAAGTAGAACGATATACCGTACTTGTGAAAATAAGTCCCCTATCTTGATCCACCCTTAAGGTCGCATGAAAGTCAAAAGTCAAACCAGATCTATTAGGCAATTCTAGCTTGATACTATTTTGTATATATCCATCATGGTTAAAAACATAAAGCATCGACTTATTTTCATCAAGAATGAAAATCTGATCTTGATGAATATCTATACCAGAGATGGGCTGATCCGTCCATTCAAAATCTTTTACCCATTCGTATAAATACATCGCATGAACCTTTCCTGAATCATCGTACATTCTTAGGTCATTGGCTAATGGCGAAGTAAATAGATACGACAATCGGCTTAACTTTGACTTCTCTGAAAAATAGACCCAATCAGCACTATAAAACTCAGGAGAAAATGAGATTGTATCACACTTTATACTATCAACTATTGTAGAACTAATCTTATTTGAATTGCTATTGGTATCACTACAAGAAACAAATACTAAGAAAAATAAAATAAAGAAACTTCTCATGCAACTTTTTAATAAAATTAATGACAATATAGACCTACTAAAAGACGATTGATCAATATCAACCGCCTTTAATTAAAATAGCCTACCGAGGTCTGATTATTGGGGAAGATAAAACAGTTATTCGAGTCCCCTCGCAATCATAAATATGGTAATATGTATCAACAGTTTCAACATATTTACAAGTTACGGCTTGAGAATCTGATGGTAAAACCATTAATCCAAATCCTAATAAAGAAATGGAAAGAACTAAATTTCGCACTTTTTTCATTGTTTAAGTAATTTAGATTGACAATTGATTAAATATAAGCGCCTAATGCTCGCAATATATATATACAATTACCAAAATTTATCGCCTTTTTTTTGAGTAATAGGTAATAAAGACAAAGTTTGACAAAGCAGCTACCTGAAGCAAAAAATGGCTTTTGATAGCGAGATAAAACCTAAGGCTATAAAAATTAACTATGAATCAAATTTGTGATTGATAATCAGTTCCAGATATCTGAAGTCTATTTTAAACATCATTTTAAAATTTATTATGCATATCCACTTGTTTGCACATTAAATTTCAAAGGAAGTACTAAGTTTTAAAAGCGCTGAAGGCGCTATATATCAAAGCACAGGGTGAAGTCCTGTGAGAAATAGAAAGCATGACTTAGCCCTGAATGGGCGGAACAAAGTAACAAGCTGTTTCTTTTCAATGCATATATCTATTGATGTAGTTATGCGGATAAGTATAAAATTTATTAAGTCAATAAAAGGCTGTTATTGATTTGTGTATTTAGATTATCTACTTCAGGTAATTTTTTAAGACTTATATTTGCAATAAAACCGCTCCCCTACATTATGGCTCAACAGTACCTACACGGCTCATCGGAAAAAGAAAGAATGCGATTGCTACACCAAGCAAAACTTATTGCACACAGAATTTATCGTAATATCGTCATTCCTGCCAAATCAAAAGTTTTGGAAGTAGGCTCTGGTAATGGTGCGCAAACAGAATTGCTCTTAGAAAAATATCCTCAAATACGGCTCACCTGCATCGACAGCAATGCTGAACAGATTGCCGATGCACAAAAAAGATTTGAACTAAAGCACAAAGACATACAGCTCATCGCAGCTGATTTAATGGATCACAGACCGAAAGAACAATACGACCTCATCTTTTTTTGCTGGACTTTGGAGCATATTTCAGAACCTCTAAAGGCATTACAACACTGTTTTCGCCTCTTGAAACCAGGCGGCAGTATCATTCTCAATGAGGTATTTAATCATAGCTTTTACATCAACCCCACTACCCAGGAAATAGACAACTACTGGAAAGCGTTTAATCTTTTACAGACTAAAAGTGGGGGTGATCCCAATATCGGGGTGAAGCTTGGCAGACTACTGAATTTGTCAGGATACCAAAATATAAAACTCCTATCCGATGGATTTCATACCTCATCCGAACAGGCAGCAGTTACCAAAGATATGATTCTATATTGGCGAGATTTACTCATGAGCGCCGCTGAACTTTTGATACAATCTAATGCCATCAAAGAAGATTTACCCGATAAGATTTTTCAACAAATGAGCCAAATAGCAGATGATCCTAAAGCGATCTTTTTCTATCAATTCATTCAAGCTCATGCCGAAAAGCCGCTTTAAATTTATTTTTTGCGTGGGATGAGAATAGTAGAGCGCACATGGTACGCTTTCAACTGCACTGCAATATGTGAAGTATATCATCTGACCATTAAGCTAATGAGCATAGGAAGGGCTTAGCCAAAACTCTTCAAGATTTTTAAAGCAATTTCACAAAATAAACTTGAACTAATCTACGGCGTAAATTGGCGTGAAATAAGGAGACTCGTGCTGCACCTTGATAGTGAAAGTTATCAGCAAGCGTCTCCTTAGCTCTTCATCCCACGCTAAAAAAGCTACGGCATAATTTCTATTTGATTACGGGATAGTTGTATTAAGCCTCTTTGCTCCATCTTTTTGAGCAATCGGGAAATCACTTCTCTAGAAGAGTTGAGCTCATCGGCTATATTTTGATGGGTCGCATTGATGATCCTAGAGTTTTGCGTTTCACTGAGATTGGTGAGGTATTCAAAAAGTCGTTCGTCCATATTTTTGAAGGCAATGCTGTCGATGGTTTGTAAAAGCTCCTCAAACCTGCGTTGATAGGTTTCTAAAACATAATAGTACCATGTTCTATATTTGGTCATCCACAGATCCATTTTGTAGATCGGCAGCATGATGAATTTACTGTCCGTGAGCGTTCTTGCTTTAATTTGGCTGGTTTTATCGCGACCACTGCATACCAAAGATAGCGCACATGACTCCCCTGACTCTAGGTAATAAATTAAAAGCTCATTACCATCTTCATCCTCTCTAAAGATCTTTACCCCACCCTCATAAAGCAAAGGAATACTCGTAATGGGCTGGTTGACATCCATCAACATTTCGTTCTTACCAATATATTTGACAATGCCTTCTTCAATTATTTCTTCCTTAATTCCTGGTTCAAACTCATTGAAGTGGGTATCAAGTATTTCTCTTATCTCTTCTTTACTATGATCAGACATGATTACTTTTAAATTAAATGACTTACAAACATACGAAAAGTTAAAGTGGTAGTTTGTGAATTAACTCACACATGAAATGCACCTATTATACCTGCCTTCATCGAAAGATACTCCTTAGGAAGTTAATCTTCCCTATTGATAACTTTTCGTCTCAAACTTTAAAAAGAAAGTAGAAATAAAAAGTGTATCTTAAGAAATTAGATTTTTCAGGTGATCAATTCTAGCAGATTACCCAATGTAAGCCAAAAAATATTTAGCTTTGCATCATCAATCAAAAAAAAGATAACACCTTGAATACTACACCCTTCTTTGTAGGAATAACTGGCGGTAGTGCAAGCGGAAAAACCGTATTCTTAGATTCACTTCTAGAAACCTTCTCGCCCGATGAATTATGTTTAATCTCTCAAGACAACTACTACAAATCTAGAGACTTGCAGCCCCTTGATGAAGAGGGAGTGCACAACTTTGACACGCCTGACTCCATTGACAAAGATTTGTACTTGAAAGATCTATTACAATTAAAAAGCGGAAAGTCGGTAGAAAAACTAGAGTACACCTTCAATAACCCAAACAAAAAGCCACGGAAGCTGATTTTCAATCCCGCCCCCGTCGTTGTGGTTGAAGGCCTTTTTGTGCTCTATTACCCAGAAGTAGCTAATTTATTGGATCTCACAGTGTTTATCGATGCTAAAGAGCATATCAAGCTTAAGAGAAGAATAATAAGAGATAAGATCGACCGAGGCTACGACTTAGATGACGTACTTTACCGTTACGACAAGCACGTAATGCCTACTTATGAAAAATATATCGAGCCGTTTAAATATGATGCCGATTTGATTGTGCCAAATAACAGCACATTTAGCAAGGGACTTGAGGTGATAACCGCCTATCTGAAATCAAAAGTCGAAGGCTAGCCTGCATAAAAATGGTAAAAACACGCTTATCTCGTGAAAGAAAGAAGCGTCAAGGCATTAGTGATTATCAACACTTGAAGACACAACAATATGATCAATAAATTTGCGGTAATTGGATTAGGCCAGTTTGGGTATAGCATTGCTAAAACACTCTCTGAACGGGGTGCAGAGGTGCTAGCTATTGATAGAGACTTGAACAAAGTAGAAGCCATAAAAGAAGACGTTGCTTATGCGGTATCTATAGACAGCACAGATATGAAGGTGCTAAAAGCCCATAATATTACCGAAATGGACGGTGTTGTTGTAGCTATAGGTGAGGATTTTGAAAGCTTATTGTTAACTACTGTAGTTTTGTTGGAACTTGATGTAAAACGTATCATCGCGAGGGCAGCAAATAGTCAACAAAGAATGATCTTGAAAAAGATGGGAGTAAGTGAGATTCTAGCCCCAGAAGAGACCGTGGGTAAAACAGTGGCTGAGATGTTGCTTCATCCCAACGTGAAAGGATTTTTACCTTTGCCCGATGATTATGAAATTGTAGAGGTAAATACCCCAAGTAAGATTGCAGGAAAAACTGTGAGGGAAGTTGCCCTTCGAGAGAAATACGATTTAAATTTGATCACCATCAAACGAGTCTATCGCGATCAAAATGTGAAGAAAGGTGAAAAGCCAAAAACCACAGAGCATATCATTGGTGTTCCGACAGGCGATACGGTGATGGAAAGCGAAGACATCATCATACTACTTGGCAAATCACATGATGTAAACAAATTTATTGACCTCAACAAATAAGCCCACTTTTTTAAAACAAAAAGAAAAAGCCCATGCGTCATCTTTTCAGTTGCCTTTTCTGCTTTTTTATCAGCCTGAGCTATCTTAATGGGCAAACCGTAGAAGTGCCTCGTCAGATCAGTTTTGCAGGAATGAAGCTAGACATCAGCAAAAAGGCACAAGAGGAGATACAAAAAGATGTCGATGCACTACTAAGAAGTGAGAAATATTTTAAAATTAAGCTTGATAGGGTAGATTACTTTATGCCGGTGATAGAACGTATCCTTGCAGAGGAGGGATTACCCAATGATTTTAAATATTTGGTCATTCAAGAAAGTGCGATGATTAGCGATGCGGTATCTTCAAGTAATGCGGTAGGCTTTTGGCAGTTTAAAAAAGGAAGTGGTGAGGAAGTAGGCTTGCGGATAGACAATCAAGTGGACGAAAGAAAAAACATACACTCCTCGACAAGGGGCGCCGCTAAATATTTGATGACCAATTATAAAACCTTTGACAATTGGGTTTACGCTTTGTTAGCTTACAATACAGGGAGAGGAGGCGCCCAAAGACTGGTTGAAGACAAATACAGAGGCGTAAACCGAATGCCAATAGATCATAATACCCACTGGTATATCAAAAAGTTTTTGGCCCATTTGGTGGCATTTGAGAATAGAATTTATGAAAATGTAAGACCTGAAAGACAGCTGGCAGAATTTCTAATACGAGACGGGGGCAGCGTTAGAGAGATTGTACAGTCTTATCAATTAGACAGAGAAACATTTATCGAGGAGAACAAATGGATTTTGAAAAGCGGTATTCCAAGCGACAAGGCATATTATATCAGTTATCCGGTAATAAAAAATGAACCTGCGCATCTTATCAGTTATATTGTTGTGCGACCCGAGTCAGCACCTGCGCTTGAGCGTCCACTACTTGCCACCGATAGACAGATGCCCGTGCCAGAACAACAGGCGGTAGACTTACAAAGAAGCAACCCTGAAGACTTTCCTGTGCTAAGCGAAGCGAGGTCTACAGAACCTGGTGCTCCTCTCCTTTTAAAGGCTAACCGGAAAGATGCCATCCTTGCAGAAACTGGAAGTACCATTGCTAGCTTGGCAGCGGCAGGTAATATCACGGTGGATGATTTTAAAAAATACAATGATTGGGATCAGGCTGAATCAATAAAAGAAGGACAGGTATATTACCTAACGTCCAAGAGAAATAGAGCAAGAATTTACTATCATACGGTGATGCCAGATGAATCACTACACGATATTTCACAAAAATACGGGGTTAAGATACGCTCTATCAGAAGAAAAAACAGGATGCGGTCTGATGAAGAGGTTCGTGTAGGGAGGGTACTTTGGATGCGGTTTAGAAGACCCCGAACCTTTCCAATAGAACATAAAAAAGCAATAAGAAAGACAAGCCCAAAAGAAGAGATACCTAGTACAGTGGTAGATGTAAAGCCAGAAGAAAAAAAACTAGAGCATGATGACTTTGAAGAGAGCTCATCTGATAGTATTGTATTTAATGCTATCGATCTAGAAAAATACAAGAAATCTCCTCCTAAACAGTGGGAAGAAGTATTGGAAGAGTCGGACAGCACTGAACTAGAAAAGGATAATGATTTTTTAGACTATGAAACAGTCTTTAAGGTTGAGAAAGACACTACTCAAGATAAGAGGAAAAAGGATAAAAACTGGATTGACGAAGAGATAGAATTTATAAACTACGAGGAAAAAGACAATAAAAACTTACCTTCAGACAAAACCGCTGATATTGAAAAAGAAAAAGCTAAAGATTTGGAAGAAGGAGATAACTTTGAGAAAATATTACACAAAGTGATGGCAGGAGAAACGCTTTATAAGATAAGCAGAGAGTATAATGTTGATATTTCCGACATTCTGAAATGGAACAAAAAAGAAGATTTTAATATAAAGGAAGGTGAAGAACTAATCTTGTACATACCATCAGAATAATAGCTAAACGCCATGAAGATTATATTTTTATCCTTAAAATCTTTCATTATATTTGACAGGAGTAGGAAAAGCACTGTAAATACTAATTGATAATTTATTAGTTTTGCAGGGATATAAAAATGTACACCATTTTTAAAAACGAAGATTGTAGATGGCCACCAAGATAAAAAATATTGATTTAGTTCTTTTAGTTGACGACAATGATACAGACAACTTTATCAGCAAACGTATCATTGAAATTACTGATTTCGCTTCCAATGTAGAAATCAAGAACTCTGGTAAAAGTGCTTTAGAATATTTAGAGAATCATAAAAGTCAGCCTGAAAAAATACCAAATCTGATTTTTTTAGATATCAATATGCCCATAGTTGATGGGTTCGTATTCTTATACGAATTCGAGAAATTTGATCAAATAATTAAAGATAAATGTAAGGTCATTATATTATCTTCCTCAGATAATAAACGTGATATTGATAAGATAGTAAACAACGATCATGTCATTAAGTTTATAACCAAGCCTCTCACTGAAAGTGCATTACAAGAAATAAAAAACAATTTGTAATTAAGATGTATAGAGTTTTCCTTTCTATCCTGATAGGTATGTTTTGCATACCTATCTTTTTGTTTGGTCAAGATGAGGCTGAAGACAGCTTAAAGCATTGGTCATTAGATAATAACATCAACCTTGCTTTCTCACAAGTAGCCCTTAATAATTGGAATGGCGGCGGAGAGTCGTCAATAGCGGGAACCTTTGACTTTAGAGGATTAGCTAATTATGAAAAAGGAGCTATCTTGTGGGAAAACCGTTTAGACTTCCAATATGGAATACAACGCCTGGGAGAAAGTGACCAGCCAGTAAGAAAAACAGCCGATAATCTCATCGCGGTGTCCCGATATAGCTATCGACTCAATGAAAACTTCAGAATTACGAGTATGCTAGACTTTAGAACTCAGATTGATAGAGGAGATAGATTTGTCAATAGAGAGGTGGAGGGGCAAACGGTTTTGGTCAGAGAAAAGATATCAGAGTTTATGGCTCCAGGCTGGCTTGTAGCTTCTCTCGGTGCTACTTTTAGGAGAAATGAAAACTTTTCAGTGACTGTATCACCTCTTACAGGTAAATATACCTTTGTACTTAACGATAGCCTATCTAATGCCGGGGCTTTTGGTGTAGCCCCAGGAGAAAAGATTTTAGCAGAATTTGGTACCAGTTTGGCAGCCTCGGTAAAGGGTCAAATATTTGAAAACGTACAACTTAGAAGTAATATTTTATTGTTTTCTGATTACGGAAACTTTGGCAATACGGACGTCAACTGGGAAGGAGCAGTTATTATGAAAATTAATAAATTCATGCAAGCCTCGGTAACCGCTATTCTTATTTATGATGAAGATGTTGATATATTAAGAAGCGACGGCACCACGGGTCCAGCAGTTCAATTTAATAGCACAATAAGTGTGGGGATTGGTTTTAAACTCTAGCTCCTTCATGAATTTATGCAATAATATTCAAATATTTTCTTACATAAGCTTTCATGTTCTAGGATACTTCGCTACATTTAAAGCAAAATATAGTTGAATAGAGCTAAAGCTCTCTGATACAGCTAAATCTAATATGTGTTATGCCTTGGTTTAGGTGACCAAGCGAATTAAACAGGTTATGAAAAAATATTTCAAAAAATTCAGCTCCTATGCGATGGGCTCTCTTGCTCTAGCAGCTGTAGTTGCTTGTGGTGGTAACCAGCCTACGAGCGTTAACCCTGGTGCACAAAGCACAAAAACTGGAATGGCCTACAATGAAGACGGCTATTTTGAGGTAAGTGACTACTCTGGCCAACCAGATGCTCCAGGTATGGTTTTTATTGAGGGCGGTAGAGCTGTTTTAGGTTCCTTCGAGGAAGATATCATGCACAGTCGTGACAATGTAAAAAGAACCGTTACTATAGCCTCTTTTTACATGGATGAAACAGAGGTGGCTAACATCCACTGGCTAGAATATCTCGACTACATCAAAAAAGACTCTACTGATGCCTTCTATAGAAGTGCTTTACCTGACACTACCGTTTGGGTAAAAGACCTTGCCTTTAACGACCAATACGTTGATCATTACTTAAGGTATCCAGGTTTCCGTTTCTATCCAGTGGTAGGTGTTAGTTGGAGACAGGCTAATGACTATAGCAAGTGGAGAACCGATATGGTGAACTTGTCCTTAGCTGAGGAAGCTGATATGGATGTGTTTGATGAAGGAGGAAGAATAAGACTAGAAAGCGGTGCAGTACTGCCTTCATTTAGACTTCCAACTGAAGCTGAGTGGGAATATGCAGCTCAGGCACAAATTGGTACTCAATGGCTAGATGAAAATCAAACTCACCAAAGATTGTATCCATGGGATGGTCATGCAACTAGAAACCCTTACGGCAAAAGAATGGGTAATTTCCTAGCAAACTTCAAAAGAGGTAGAGGAGACTATGCAGGTATAGCTGGTAAACTAAATGATGGAGCCATGGTAACTGGCTGGATTTACGAGTACCCTCCTAATGATTATGGTTTATACAATATGGCAGGAAACGTGAACGAATGGGTACAAGATTTATACCGACCATTGTCGTTCCAAGACTTTGAGGACCTCAACCCTATAAGAAGAGATGATACGAGAGATAAATCAGATAATTATAATGAGGAAAGATCTCTTTTAGCTCAAAATGTAAGAGTTTATAAAGGTGGATCATGGAGAGACGTAGCTTACTGGCTATCTCCAGGTACAAGAAGATATTTGGAAGAAGATTCTGCAACTTCCCACATTGGTTTTAGATGTGCAATGATAAGAGCAGGGTCTAATTACTAATAAAGGAAATCTTTTTATCGATTAATAAAAAGGTCAACCCATAGTAGTTGACCTTTTTTTATGCGATTCTAAAAAAGCAATTTACTCTAACAAAGCTCTTTGGCTTTAAGTAGGGCTTGCTTAAAAAGTCCCAAGTACAGCAGATTCGAGGCGGCACGAGCTTCGCTTGTCTTATTTGATGGAAAAAATGATATATTTCAAGAAGCTTATTTTAAGCTTTTAATCTTTTTTCAAATAAATACCACTTACGATTTGCGAATCACAAATCACGATAATGTTTGGGGCTAAGCTACGAAATGTCGATCTCAGACATTTTCGTGCAAGCATTTTTAACTATTTTGGATTAAGAACCGTGCACTCAAATAAAGTACAGACTTTATGATTTATTTATCAACAATTTAGCTGTTTTTAAGAATGCCCTAAGTAGTGATACCCCTCTTTCTCTTTTTGAAAAGAGTTGATTTAATGTCTTATTAATGCAATCTTGTTGAGAATGCTAAGTGATACATATTGACATAGTACTCGATTAGGTTTAGAAAGAAGGGAAATTTGAATGAGGTATAGCCATCATTTTCAATGCCCATAATTTAGCACGAGAGATTTAAAAAGCATCTATAAAACACTGCTCTTAAATACTCTCAAGCATTTTTTAAACCTAATAAGAATTACTAGTTAGCTGTCTAGAATAGCATAAGCCGCTCTTATTTACTAAGATTGGTCAGCGGTAGCCTCATAAATAAGTGTACTTATTTTAGAATCATCAAAAGTATCAATGCTAACATCTTGCACTTGGTCAGCTGTAATAGACCTTACTTTATCTGCCACCTCTTGAAAACTAATTAGCCGGTCATGATCTAAAAGTTGGCGTCCTAATCCGATCATATTGGCTAAGTTATTTTCCTCTGACATCGCCATTTGGCCAATGAGTTGCTCCTTTGCCGCAATTAATTGTGTAGGGGTCATTTTTTTTTGCTTAAAGCGATCTATCTCTCTTTTTACCACACGCATACTTTTAGGGACGTATCCCGGCATGGTTCCAAAAAATATGGCGGCAAGACCTGTATCAATATAAGTAGACAAACTTGCCTCTACGCCATATACATAGCCATACTTTTCTCTTAGACTAAGATTAAGGCGAGAGTTCATGCCAGGACCACCTAGCAAGTTAAGCATCAAATAAAGTGGTAGCCTCCTCTCATCGTGTAAAGAATAAGCGGTTGTACCAAAGGCGCACTGCGACTGTAAAATAGGTTTTTTCACTACTCTATAGTCAGGCTCATAGTGTTTGAAAGGAAGTCTTTCAGTAATTCGTTTTTTTTGGGGTATCAAGGAGAGGTATTTTTCTAACTTCTTAATCAAGCGCGAAAAAGAGATATTACCCACACAGCTAAAAACTATTTTGGAGGTATCCATATTTTCAGCTAAAAACCTCTCAAAATCTGTCCTAGTAAAGGACTTAACGCTTTCCTCTGAACCTAAAATATTTTTCCCCAAAGGATGCTGCTTGAAGATTAACTCATCAAATTCATCAAGAATAGCATCTTCTGGAGAGTCTTTATACATAGACATCTCCTCTAAAATGACAGACTTCTCTAGTTCGAGCTGTTTCTCTGGAAATACACTGTGAAAAGTAATATCAGTCAAAATATCCAAAGCCTTATCAAGATGTTCTCGCAAAACGGATGCATGAAAAGTAATCTTCTCCTTTGTAGTATATGCATTGAGTTCACCCCCAAATTTATCTATTCTACTTAAAATATGGTAGGCTTTTCGTCGCTTGGTACCCTTAAATGCCATGTGCTCCCAAAAATGTGCTAAGCCCACTTGATCGTCTGACTCGTCACGGCTGCCTATATCCAATACAAAGCCACAGTGCGCAATCGCTGAATATGGATTGTACTGATGCACTACCCGTATGCCATTTTCAAAAGTATATGTTTGTATTTCCCGACTCATCTTATCCGACGCTAATTATGTATGAACTATGCTAGAAAGGCTCACAAAGATACTACATACCTATGAATAAGTCATAATTGATTTCGCAAAGCAAGATGATACCTAGAAAAACAAAAAATTTGAGCTTATAATAGTAGAGGATAGCTATCGAATCACAAAGCATAAAGAAGTTGATGATCTAACTTAGATTCGTAATCAGAGTATCGAAACTCCACCTCCTCTGGCTTGATTACAAAGCCACTAAAAGAAATAGTTTTAATGATTCCATGAGTCCCCGTATCGATAGGGGAAAGAGCTATTCCTTCTTCTTGATGAAATGCTTGCGAATCTTCAAAATGTAAAATCTTTGCTGTTACTGCCTCAAAGCGCTTGGACTTAGCCGCTCTGTCATCATCGCTATAAAGTGAAGGTGAAGACCAAAAGAGGGGATGCTCCATGGTGTAATGGTTGCTTTGCAGTTGGTGCTCATCCCATACCCATTCTCTAATTTCTTTTTTGAGTGTATTGAAGTACACTATAGTAAAAGATTCTATCTGATGATAGTCGAAATTATTAAGAAAACCTACTGGGTCGTTATCAGTAAGGCTTTGAATGACCAGTTTACCTCTACTAAGTCGATAAGGCGGATTACTTTTATGGGGATGAGTCGCACCATTGAGTAAACACATGATGCAACCATCTGAGTCTGCAGCTAGCCATGACCCTTGTGATTGTTCTTCCTTAGGGTAAATGATTGCTCGATCAGCAGAAAAGGAATTAAAGCTGGGAAATTCTACCTTCGCTCTCGACACAATCTCATCCCTATTAGATCCAATCATAAAGGTAGAGGAAGTAAGTGGTAGAAAGCTTAGTGTACACATACTGGCTTTGAGGGCATAGATGATATATGAGATAAATTTAAATCTTTTTTATTGAAAAACAGACTTTACTGTTATTATTTCTATGCATCTTGGCGTTGGTAATGCTACTGTTAATAATCATATTTTTTCCATTGCTGCCGAAGCATATCTTGATATTGCCGCTCCTTTGCATTGGCCCCTGGCTGGTATAATACTCTTGATCGGAGCTCGTCAGGCATATATTCTTGCGGCACAAAATTACCTGGGAAGTCATGAGCATACTGATAGTTTTTACCATAACCCATCTGTTTCATCAATTGGGTGGACGCATTCCTTAAGTGTAGAGGTACTCCTAGGTCACCTGTTTGCTTTACTAACTGTCTAGCGTCTTTGATTGCTCTATAGCTGGCATTACTCTTTGGCGAAGTAGTGAGATAGATCACACATTGAGAAAGTATAATTTCAGCTTCAGGGTACCCGACCACATTTACTGCCTGAAAAGTGTTATTGGCCATGATAAGTGCA
The DNA here is from genome assembly GCA_020832375.1 of Cyclobacteriaceae bacterium. Taxonomy (GTDB): domain Bacteria; phylum Bacteroidota; class Bacteroidia; order Cytophagales; family Cyclobacteriaceae; genus JAFIEW01. Next base: position 5,583 of record JAFIEW010000039.1, on the reverse strand, counting down.
GTCGGATTTGCAAGTCCTATATCTTCTGAGGCGGCAATGACTAAACGCCTAGCAATAAATTTCAAATCCTCCCCTCCCTCTATCATGCGAGCAAGCCAATATACAGCGGCATTGGGATCGCTGCCTCTTATTGATTTGATAAAAGCGCTAATGATATCATAGTGCTGCTCACCGTCTTTATCATATATTGACGGTCGTTGCTGTGCTATAGCAGCTACGGCATCATTGGTGATCTCAATATCTTTTCCTTCCTCATGTAAATAATTGACAACTACTTCAAGTAAGTTCAATAACTTACGACCATCACCTCCACTCAAGCGAAGCAAGGCGGCAGATTCTTTAAGCTCAACATTGTACTTGCTTAGAAAACTATCTTTCTCTAATGCACGAGCAATCAAGCGCTCTAAACCTGACTTATCTAAAGCTTTCAAGGTATAAACCTGACAACGACTAAGAAGTGCCGCATTCACCTCAAAAGAGGGGTTTTCTGTGGTAGCACCGATCAGTACAATATAACCCCTCTCCACCGCTTCCAAGAGAGCATCTTGTTGTGATTTATTAAATCGATGGATCTCATCGATAAATAATACCAATCGCCCTCTTGCCTTAGCATGTTGTATCACTTCTCTTATATCCTTAACGCCACTGCTGATTGCGGAGAGACTTTTAAAGGCGATACCCGCTTCTTTGGCCAATATAAGAGCAAGTGTAGTTTTTCCTGTACCAGGAGGCCCCCAAAAAAGCATAGACGGTAAGTTGCGAGACTTTAATATTTTAGCCAAAGTGCCTGCTTCACCTGTCAAATGCTCTTGGCCAATGATGTCTTGCAGTACTTGTGGTCTTAATCGCTCGGCTAGTGGTTCAGCCATTTTTAAAAGTGAGTTTATGAGTGAAATAGCTATTGATAGGGTAAAAAAAGTCCTTTATTGAGGCGGGATGATGACAGATAAAAGCTCTTGATTCAGGTCATCATACCAGCACAAAAACATAGCTTAATGAATAATGAAAGTTGAAGACCTAATGCTTTCATTTCACCAGAGTATATCCAATGGACAGCTTGATTACCTGATTAAAATAGGCTCCGACCCTATCTGGATCACGACGCAGAAAGCCAAGGTCATAGGCGATACCAAAATCGAGATCCTCGCTCGCATGATACGTAAAACCTAAGACTCCGGCAGCGTCAATCCTAGCTAATTCGCCTTGAAACTGATTAGGTACTTGCGTTGTAGCGCCGGTAGTAATCCCAACTTGTTGATTTAAGAAGAAGCTAATCTGTGGCCCCGCAAAGACGCTCACTTTACTATCTTCTAAATAGAACCTAAGCAAAAGCGGTATATCGACATAATTGGCTCGCTCAAAAATAGCATCCTCACCGAAACGCTCTCTAAACCCTTTTGAAGAGTAGTAGAGTCCTGTTTCGAAAGTGATTTGATCAATAGGGTCACCAAATTCTAGGAATACCCCGCCATGATAGGCAATTCGCGTACCCAGTCCATCACCTTCACCTAAGGTGCTCAAATAGGCTAAGTTTAAGCCTCCCCTCGCACCAATTTTCACATCTTGCGCTCTCAAGTCTGTAAAAGCAAATATTAAAATCCCCAATAAAAGTGCTGATATTCTCATTTCTAATTTATTAAACGTTAAAAACTAATGCCTTGCCTCTACTATAAACACCTATAACAAGAGGATATCAATGACAGTACAAATAGCTTTTATTTATATTTGTAAGAGCCAATGTCATTGTATTAGCACAACTCAAAATTAGTATTCCTAATCATAAATACATAATTTGTTAATTTCAGGCAGTAATAACAAAATCATGCTCGGTGCTTCATTTCGGCTAATTCATTTTCGAGAAAATAAATGGTCTCGGTGGTTTTATCTTCAATAAGTCTGAAGGCCTCTACATCATCTTCGTCCGATACAACAAGTTTCGCATTGGCTGCCTCATATGAAAGTTTATCTAAACATGCAGTTTTCGCCATCCCTACTATCGCATGAACCACTTTGGATAGTTCAAGTAAATGCTCACCAGCCAAATGTCTACTTATTTCTTCTTTTTTCTTTTTCAGATCTGCGAGTGCTATTGACAATATCTCTTGTGCAAACTCCTCTTCATTGCCCATTCTCGCGAGAAGTTGATCAAAATTAAGTTCTTTTAACACTTTATCATAGGTTCTTTTTGTATTAGCACTAGCTGTTGTAGGCTCTTCAGTTTTCCTTTCTATGGTAGATCGATGAGATAAATACCGCGAAATCACATCTACGAGTTTTTCACTATCTATTGGCTTCAGCAAGTACTCATCTGCACCTGCTTGAATGGCCTCCTCTCTTTCCACTTTAAGATTTCCAGCGGTGAGGGCGATCATCAAATAATTATCTTTTTGATTTTTCCTGATAGCTTTCATTGCTTCGATGCCATTGAGCTTAGGCATTTGGATATCCATAAGGATTATCTCAGGCTTGTACCTTTTAAATGCCTTGACAGCTTGCTCGCCATCTACTACCGGTATAATTTCAGCATAAGGAAAGGCTTTTTTAATAATACTTTTCGCGAGGTACATATTAGTGGCATTGTCTTCTGCAATTAGTATCGTGGCAATTTTCACTTCCTCTTTAGGCTGAACCTTTAAAGAGTCCTCACTTTTTTGTTCAAGTGCTGCTGCTAAAAATTCAGTGAAAAGCCTCGGGGATACCGGTTTTTCAAGACTTAATATCCGCTTATCAGTAGGATGAGGAGCCTTGGACTTTTGCCCTGATTTCAATTCTAAAAATAGAGATTTCTTTGAGGAAAGGGAGATCATATCTTTAAAAAGACCATACTCATTTTCTCTCAAAAGTTGATTATAGATAATCAAATCATAAGCGTCGTCATTCTGAAGAACCATTTGTTTAATCTGATCAGTAGATTTTATCAGGCTGTAACTTAGCCCAAGTGCTTGTATGATCTTTACTACCTGATTACGTGTATAAGTTTTTGGCTCAATAATGAGCACCTGTTTTATTTTGTCTTTTGGCAATATTGGCAAGGCCTTTTCTTGACACTCGCAGTCTATATCAAAATAAAAAAGTGACCCTACATGACGCGTACTATCCAACATTAACTTAGAGTCCATCATTTCAATGAGCCTATGGGTTATGGTTAGGCCTAGGCCTGTTCCTCCAAATTTGCGAGTAGTAGAATTATCTCCCTGTAAAAAGGGCTGAATGATCTGCTTTAACTTTTTTTCTTCAATACCAATACCAGTGTCAATTACGGAAAACCTGAATTTAGACCTATTCTTGTTAGTAGTTCTTATGTATTTGATGGTAAGCGTAACTCTTCCTTTATGGGTAAACTTGATAGCGTTGCTAAGTAAATTCACCAGTACCTGTTTTAAGCGAACTCCGTCGATTTTCATAGTATATGGAAAATGCTCATCCCAATCAAAAAGTAATTCAAGTCCTTTGCGATGCGCTTGCAGCCGGACAATATCTAGTACTTCATCAACAAAACGCTCAAGATGCACAAATTCGGGCTGTACCTTCATTTTGCCCGCTTCTATCTTAGAAAAGTCTAAGATATCATTAATCAGTCCAAGAAGATGATCTGCCGAACTTTTAATTGTCTTTACGTACTGTCCCTGCTCTTCATTTAAATGAGTCTTACTGAGCAACTGAGCAAAACCAATGACACCATTGAGGGGGGTTCTGATCTCGTGACTCATATTTGCCAAAAATGTAGACTTTGCAGCATTAGCTCGCTCAGCCTTCATTTTTGCCTCAATCATTGCAAACTCATTCTTCTTTCTTTGAGTAATGTCTTGAAACATCCCCACTATTTTCACCACCTTTCCTGCATTATCGACCACTGGTTCTCCCACTACCCGTACCCACTTTTTATTCTTTAGGGCTGTGATAATCTTTGCTTCAAAATCAAACTTTAACTGTTCGCTAATAGCTTTATTGATACTCTCCCTAACCATAGGCTGATACGATGGCTCATAAAAAGAAATATCTATCTCGGTATCTCCCTGATAATGCTTATCTACTTCTTTTATGACATAAACTTGATCGCTCCATTTGGATTTGCCAGTTTCCAAATCCACTTCCCAAGCCCCCATATTACTAAGCTTTTGAGCTTCATTGAGAAGGCGTCCGTTGCTTTCAAGTCGCTCTTCAAAGTTTTTTCTTTCCGTAATATCAGTATGGGAGCCCGCAAGCAAATAAGGCATCCCTTTCTGATCCGATAAATACGCCGCTCTAGAAGAGATCCATAGGTAATGCCCTGACTTGTGTCTAAAACGAAACTCCATTTCAAAGCTCGTCTGTTCACCTCTCAAAAAAGAGTTGAGGTACGAAAAAACAGGCTCTATATAATCTGGATGAAGCAAATTGGTAAAAGTATCAAAACTATCTTCAAGCTCATCTTCTTGAAAACCCATCATTAATTTCCATTTTCTGGAAAAAAATACATCATGAGTTATCAAGTCCCATGTCCATACGCCATCCTTATTGCCTTCCATGGCAAGAGAGTACTGGCGAATGTTTTTATTAAGGTTAAAAATCTCCTGATGCTCCGCAGTTGTATCTTTGTGAAAGAGCAAGACGTAAGTTTTCCCTTCATACTCGGTGATGGATATTTTACCTTTTAGGCGCTGTACCTCTTTACGGCCTTTGCGCCTAACGCATTCGAAATATGCCTGATGTTGCTTTTGAAGGTGCAGAAATAGTGTATTGCTATCAAGAAAATCCCAGGCGCTATAGATGTCAAAAAACTGATCAGGCACCATAGATTTATCACCATAATGCAGTTGATTTAGAGCGGAGGCGTTGATGTCTTGTAGTTGACATTCTGAAAAAAAAGACACGAAACTATTAGGAAATGGATGAAGCACAGACCGAAATTCAAAAAGTAATAATGCTTCAGCACTTTTTTCAAAAAATAAATGAGATGCTAAACTCTTCATGGATCTGTTTTTCCAATAATCAATTCATTTTCACGACCTCAATTTATTATAATTTACCGACTATACATAACTTGCCAGTTGGTAAATATTAAATTCAATCTTAGTGTCTTTTAGACTAGTAATAAGCAAAATTCATGCTATATACTTTTATCGATTTCATTGCATTGATACTTATCTCTTGTTTTTTAGTAGGGATGATAAAACCTGTTATTGTTCTGTGGTGGATGAGCCATATCACTCGAATAAAAGTAATTCAGTACTACCTAATTCCAGCCATTGGACTTTTTTTTATCAAAAGCATCTTAAAAATTTTACTTTAAAGCTTTGCAGATATCATAATTATCTATATATTTGCACTCGCAATCACGAAAGTTGAATGCATATGACCTAGAGGAGTGGCGGAGTGGTCGAACGCGGCGGTCTTGAAAACCGTTGTACCGAGAGGTACCGGGGGTTCGAATCCCTCCTCCTCTGCGCTAAAGCTCGATAAATTTTTATCGAGCTTTTTTTTCGCAATGTACCGGATCAATCCGAATATCTGGGATCAATCCGAATATCTGGGGATAAAGGATTTTTAAGGATCAATCCGAATATCTGGGGATAAAGGATTTTTAAGCATAAATTTTAGCTA
>JAFIEW010000195.1 GCA_020832375.1 Cyclobacteriaceae bacterium | reverse complement strand
CCTGATCATTATATACTGAATACCAAGATATTAGCATTTAACAAGAGGGGCCTTTTGTAGTTACCTTTATTTCAATTCCTATCTGGTGCGATTAAAAGAGATCAGTTGTATCACGCCTTCGCGAGCATCTTCATATTTCAATTCCTATCTGGTGCGATTAAAAGACCCCATTCGGATGGATAGCCCCATTCGGTATAAAAATTTCAATTCCTATCTGGTGCGATTAAAAGTCAGCGAACTTAGTTGACTCAAGCGTGCCGCTATAGTATTTCAATTCCTATCTGGTGCGATTAAAAGCAAATACCTATGTCATACATCGCCTCTTTTGCTTTTATTTCAATTCCTATCTGGTGCGATTAAAAGTTAGTAAGTTTGATTTGTATCAGCTGCTGGTTCACAAATTTCAATTCCTATCTGGTGCGATTAAAAGTTTTTTTGTGAAACGTTATCGGTTGTATCGTTTGTACATTTCAATTCCTATCTGGTGCGATTAAAAGCTTCGCAGGGATCAACGAATAAGCGATCATAGGCATATTTCAATTCCTATCTGGTGCGATTAAAAGCCCTTAATCCCCACCTTTTTTCTCAGTATCGTTTTGGATTTCAATTCCTATCTGGTGCGATTAAAAGATTTCACGTAAACAACAACGCAAAGAATCGAATCGAATTTCAATTCCTATCTGGTGCGATTAAAAGGATAGCTTTTGCCGCTTCAACACCAAAAGGTAAACCATTTCAATTCCTATCTGGTGCGATTAAAAGTAGTGTTTGATAAGTACGGGGGGAAGTGTGCTTATTGATTTCAATTCCTATCTGGTGCGATTAAAAGAGGGTTATGTTTGCGCCTTGCCTTACATTGCTTTCAATTTCAATTCCTATCTGGTGCGATTAAAAGGAAGTTCTACCGGCTGAGAATGAAATCAATAAAGGCATTTCAATTCCTATCTGGTGCGATTAAAAGATGAAGACCGCGACTGGAAGAAAATATTTTTGACTCATTTCAATTCCTATCTGGTGCGATTAAAAGGCCCTTATGTTTACAAAGAAATTAAAGAGGCGATAAATTTCAATTCCTATCTGGTGCGATTAAAAGTACGCTACGCAGTCTGAGTTAGCTGATTACGTGCTAGATTTCAATTCCTATCTGGTGCGATTAAAAGTCTTGCGGAAAGCTACGAAGTAGCGCGGGCAAACGCATTTCAATTCCTATCTGGTGCGATTAAAAGGCGGGGCTTTACTCTTTTATAGTGCCAACTCTTGTCAATTTCAATTCCTATCTGGTGCGATTAAAAGAAAAGGTTAAAAGCTTAGTAACAGAAGATCACATCAATTTCAATTCCTATCTGGTGCGATTAAAAGTGGCTTTTAGATGCTAGTAAAATGGGAGTGCCACAAATTTCAATTCCTATCTGGTGCGATTAAAAGTATGTAACATTAAGGAATCCGTTTAACCAAATCAAAATTTCAATTCCTATCTGGTGCGATTAAAAGCAAGCGGTTGCATGACTTGATAAGCGGCAACGATAAGATTTCAATTCCTATCTGGTGCGATTAAAAGCTTCGGTCAGTTTTTTTGTCCCCCCTTGCGTTATGAATTTCAATTCCTATCTGGTGCGATTAAAAGCGTGAGCTGGTACGCGTTCCCGTATACGTGCCTTCCAATTTCAATTCCTATCTGGTGCGATTAAAAGTCTGTTAAATTCTTGAGCTTTCATAATCTTGTTGTTTATTTCAATTCCTATCTGGTGCGATTAAAAGTAAATTACTTACTAAGCGTTTGCAATGTGAATGTGATTTCAATTCCTATCTGGTGCGATTAAAAGTAGAATGTTCATATTTCTAGTACTCCATCCAAACATTTCAATTCCTATCTGGTGCGATTAAAAGACGTAATAGGATGCAATGAAATTGACCCTAAAATGAATTTCAATTCCTATCTGGTGCGATTAAAAGTTGCAGAAGAAGCAGCCGCAAAGCAAGCCGCTGCCGCATTTCAATTCCTATCTGGTGCGATTAAAAGCCTTTCAATTTTTAAAGGCAAAGAACTGAGGCTAACATTTCAATTCCTATCTGGTGCGATTAAAAGTCAAGGCGACACCGCGGGAAATAGTAAATCAAATATATTTCAATTCCTATCTGGTGCGATTAAAAGCATAAGGGATCTTATCATCTGAGTATTTACTCATAAATTTCAATTCCTATCTGGTGCGATTAAAAGTTTCAAATTCTTGATCTATTACAAATTCTTGCAAAGATTTCAATTCCTATCTGGTGCGATTAAAAGCGAAATTCGTCTTTAATTATTGCAATATGAAATATAAATTTCAATTCCTATCTGGTGCGATTAAAAGAACACTTAAGAAGATATTCCTTTGTAAGTTTTTTTTGATTTCAATTCCTATCTGGTGCGATTAAAAGGCAAAGCGAATTGCAGCCCGTTCCACCCGTTAGTAGATTTCAATTCCTATCTGGTGCGATTAAAAGAAATTCAAAGTACAAGGAAATACAATGCCCATCATGATTTCAATTCCTATCTGGTGCGATTAAAAGTTTATATGCAAGACATATCAAAAGCAAAGGAAAAATATTTCAATTCCTATCTGGTGCGATTAAAAGGCTAAAAGCTCTGCTTTCGTCACTAAAGCGTTGTTATTTCAATTCCTATCTGGTGCGATTAAAAGGACATGAACGACGCGGAATTGAAGGCTTTTAGGGGGATTTCAATTCCTATCTGGTGCGATTAAAAGCTCTTATTAGTGACACCAATTGGCACTTGATTATTTATTTCAATTCCTATCTGGTGCGATTAAAAGTATAGCCTGTCGTGTCGATTTCTTCTAAATATCCGAATTTCAATTCCTATCTGGTGCGATTAAAAGGAGCTCATCACGAAGTTATGCGGGTAAGTTACTTTGATTTCAATTCCTATCTGGTGCGATTAAAAGAATCATCTTTCAGATATAAAAAACATAATAGGCGAAATTTCAATTCCTATCTGGTGCGATTAAAAGTAAGCAACGACTTTAAATTTGATAGCGAAAAGCAAGATTTCAATTCCTATCTGGTGCGATTAAAAGCCTATCATTGAATTTAATGATTGCATCCCTGTTTATATTTCAATTCCTATCTGGTGCGATTAAAAGTATACTGCGATTCCCAAGAAAACAGGCATGCTGAAAATTTCAATTCCTATCTGGTGCGATTAAAAGAACAACCTGCCATCATAACTGATTCGATTATTGAGATTTCAATTCCTATCTGGTGCGATTAAAAGTGCAGAAGAAGCAGCCGCAAAGCAAGCCGCTGCCGCATTTCAATTCCTATCTGGT
>JAFIEW010000038.1 GCA_020832375.1 Cyclobacteriaceae bacterium | reverse complement strand
CTTCGCTTTGCCGCCTCGAATCTGCAGTACTTGGGACTTTTTAAGCAAGCCCTAACATAGTTTTCTTTTTTTTGAAACTACTTAAAACCTTGGACAGAAGCACGCTTGTACTTTTCGATTATTTGCATAGGCTCGTTTCAAGCAATATGTAGTACTAATCAACTTAATATTTGTTATAAATGTGCTAAATTAATATATTTATGCTAACTTGATATAGTTACTAGACTTTGACAATGAAAAGATCGCAACAACCTGAATGTCCTAAGTGCAATCACGACCAAAGCACTAAAAGCGGTGTCCTTAATAATCGGCAACGTTGGAAATGCAAAAAATGCGGATATCACTTTACAGTGCAGAAGCTGGGGAAAAACATCGATCCCTACTATGTGGTAAAGGCACTACAGCTCTATATCGAAGGTGTCAGCTATAGAGAAATTGAGCGAATTCTAGGAGTAAGTCATGTCTCTGTGATGAATTGGGTGAAGCGCTATCGTATTAAATCACCAGAAAAAGCCGATTATAGACCCACTTACCGCATTTTATCGCATCAAGAACTCATTCATTATTTTTCTAATCGCGAGGGTTTAAGAGGCACAGGCATGATGATTACCGAACTAGGGGATAAGTTTATGCTCATTAAGTGGGAGCGTTTTAAAGGTACTTAAGGCCATTTATTAGCATAATTACTCAGCTATTTTCTCATCCTCGTACTTTTTTAGTCTTATAAAAGACCACCATTTTTTCATTGGAATTATACATCAGCAAATCCAGCTTACTATGATTTTGCTTTATCTATATCAAATAAGCAAAAAACTATATTTGTTTAGCACATATCCACTACAATTTACACCTTGCTTTCAGAATAAACAACAAGTCTTGTCACTGGCCTGCCACATAAAACAAGACAATAAAAACAAAGAGCAAAATAATTTTGCTCTATCCCAACTAACAACCTTATAAGACTATGATGAAGATCTACTCATTTAAGACAAGCTCCCCGCCTTTGATGTCATTAGTTGTCTTTCTCATTCTGTTGCAGTCGACTATGCTGGACGCGAGCAATGGAAAGACAGAAAAGGATGAAAATTTCAAATCTGTTGAAATACTAGTAAAGCATAGTACTGCTTTTGACACTACCTTTCAGATGCAAGGAAGCGACACCTTGTTGATAGTTCAGGACACCATCATTCGTAAAGATAATAAAGCAGGTGACCTTATTACACATGAGTACCGTCCCTTAACGCTTAACTTGAGCGATGACGGCAAAAAATATATCCGTTTCATTGTGTGGAATCAAATGTGGGCGAGACACACAACCAACAATCCTGGTACGCTTGATATGGATGGTAGTCCTATGAATAGTTCTTCTGACATCGGTATAAGAAGAGCTCGATTTTTAGCTTTTGCGCAAGTTTCTCCCCGCTTTTTAATTATGACCCATTTCGGTATCAATAATCAAAGTATTTCTACAGGTGGTGCTACTGGTCAAGGCGCATTGGCAGGGAGTGGGAAGAAACCACAGATTTTCTTCCATGATATTTGGAATGAATTTATGGTGATTCCTGAAAAGCTTTATATTGGTTCAGGTTTACATTATTGGAATGGCATCTCTAGAATGACTAATGCGTCCACTCTTAACTTCATGACACTGGATGCACCTATCCACAATTGGGCAACAATCGAGTTGACCGACCAATTTGCTCGTATGTTTGGCTTTTATGCTAAAGGCAACCTAGGTAAATTAGATTACCGCATGGCCATCAATCAACCTTTTACTATCGATCGTACCGCCAATGGTCGCCTGGAAAACGAAGCGCTAGAAATTCATAACCGTAATCATGCACTAGTAGCTTATATCAACTATCAGTTTCTAGATCAAGAAAGCAATAAGTTGCCCTTTATGGTAGGATCTTACCTTGGTACCAAAGAAGTTTTCAATATTGGGGTTGGCGGACATTTACACCGAGGAGCTACCGGTTCGGTCAATAGTGCAGGCGTAGATGTAAATCATGACATTCAACTGCTCGGAGCCGATGTCTTTTATGAAAAGCCAATGCTCGGCGGATCAGCCATATCGCTTTATTCATCTTTTTATCGATACGATTTTGGACCTAACTATATCAGACAAATCGGATTAATGAGTCTCGGATTTCAGCAAGCTACCGATGTCAATAGCTTCAATGGTCCAGGTAATTTACAACCAATGATTGGTACAGGAAATATCTTTTATACCCAGTTGGGCTATCTCTTCAAAGACTCTAATTTGTATTCTGGTAAGTTTATGCCTTATGTGACTACATCTCATAAAAACTTTGACGCGCTAAGCGAAGCCTCATGGCAGTTTGATCTTGGACTCAACTACTTCCTCAATGGTCATCACTCAAAAATAACATTACAGTACAGCAGTAGACCTTTATTTGATAATGCGCGCAATTGGTCGGGCAGCGCCGGAGAATGGATCTTACAAACACACTTCTTCTTATAAACCAACTAACCTTAAAAACATAAAACAATGGATCAATCAACTAAAAATGATAAGTCGCCTCAGGCTTATTGGAAAAAAAACATCCGCTATTTACTCTTGCTGATGGGCATATGGGCGCTAGCTTCTTTTGGCGCAGGTATTTTGTTTCATGACTTCTTGGATCAATTTACAATCGGTGGTTTTACGCTCGGCTTTTTCTTCGCTCAGCAAGGATCCATCTATGTATTCGTACTCATCATCTTTTTGTATGTGTACTTGATGAATAATTTGGATAAGGAATTTGACGTAGACGAAAAATAAGCAAGATCATGGAAGAGCAACAAATTTGGATATATGTTATAGTTGGCATCACTTTCGCCATCTATATTGGAATTGCGATCTGGGCAAAAGCCGGATCTACGAAAGATTTCTACGTGGCAGGCGGTGGGGTTCCCCCCGCACTCAACGGTATGGCGACAGCCGCCGACTGGATGTCAGCAGCATCCTTCATCTCAATGGCAGGTCTAGTGTCTATGATGGGATATGACGGCTCGGTTTACCTCATGGGATGGACAGGGGGCTATGTACTCTTAGCACTTCTTCTTGCACCTTACTTACGAAAGTTTGGTAAGTTTACAGTGCCTGATTTTGTGGGTGCACGCTATTACTCTCAAACAGCTAGAATGGTAGCCGTAATTTGCGCTATTTTCGTGTCTTTTACTTATGTAGCAGGACAGATGAGAGGTGTAGGAGTGGTGTTCTCAAGATTCTTGCAAGTCGATATCACTACAGGCGTCATCATCGGATCAGCAATTGTATTCTTTTATTCTGTTTTTGGTGGAATGAAGGGAATCACCTACACTCAGGTGGCACAATATTGCGTATTGATGTTTGCTTATGCAGTACCGGCAATCTTCATCTCGATCGCTATCACGGGCAATCCAATTCCGCAGCTGGGGATGGGGTCATTTACCGAGGATGGTACGCCACTACTAGAAAAACTCAATGGTTTAGTCACCGAACTGGGCTTTGCAGAATATACCGCTCAGAAAAAAGCTACTATCGATATCATGGCTATCACCTTAGCGCTCATGGTGGGTACCGCCGGTTTGCCTCATGTGATTGTCCGCTTCTTTACTGTACCTAAGGTAAAGGATGCAAGAATCTCTGCAGGCTATGCCTTAGTTTTTATTGCCATTTTATATACTACTGCGCCAGCTGTAGCGGCTTTCGCAAGGATTAACCTCATTCAAACGGTAGATAATGTCGCTTACGATCAAGTGCCGGGATGGTTTAAAACTTGGGAAGAGGCAGACCTCATCAAATTCAACGATAAAAATGGTGATGGACTTATCCAGTACTATAATGACAAGAGCACAGACGAGGAGTTTTTAGCCAAAGCAGCAGCTAAAGGCTGGAAGGGCAATGAGCTCGACGTTGATCTTGATATCATCGTACTTGCCAATCCTGAAATAGCCGACCTACCGAACTGGGTGATTGCTTTGGTGGCAGCCGGCGGACTAGCAGCGGCGCTTTCCACGGCCGCAGGATTGCTACTGGTAATTTCATCATCAGTAGCGCATGATCTTATTAAAAACAACCTCAACCCCAATATCAGTGAAAAAGGTGAGCTGCTTGCCGCTCGACTCAGTATCGGAACAGCCATTATCATCGCTGCTTACTTCGGTATACATCCGCCAGATTATGTCGCTGCAGTAGTGGCTTTTGCTTTTGGCTTGGCGGCAGCATCTTTCTTTCCGGCTATCATCATGGGAATCTTTTATAAAAGAATGAATAGCTATGGCGCTGTTGCGGGAATGATTGTAGGATTGGTATTTACCGCAGCTTATATCATTTACTTCAAAATAGCCTTCCCTGAGCTCAATGTAGAAGAAAACTGGTGGTTTAGCATCTCGCCAGAGGGCATTGGCTCACTTGGCATGATCTTCAACTTTATCGTGTCTATAGTGGTGAGCTCTCTAACTCCACCACCACCTATGGATGTACAAAACCTTGTAGAAGATATCCGCTTGCCTCGTGGGGCAGGTGAGGCTGTAGGCCACTAAAACATATTCACTCATCAGAAAACTGTCGGGACTTTCTCGGCAGCTTTCTTTTTCTTTTTTAGTGGGATGAGCAACCAGCTCAATCAGCAAAATATAAAAGAGGCCTCTTTTACCTCCTCATCCCTCGCAAATAAAAATCAAAGATCAAACAAAACCGCATCAAAATGAAAAAGATACATAGCATCGTATTCGTCGTCGTTTACTTCTCAGTCACACTTATCGGCAGGATCTACCTTGAAGCTTACTATGGGGTAGGAGCAGGTAGCTCGCTACTCATCGGTATCGTCTTTTTAAGTCCTGTTTACCTCATGTGGAAAAAAAATATCCTCACTTTTCAGTCGCGTAAGCTTGATGAAGGGGAGTTGGGATGAGGGGCTAACCTATACCTTATACCCAAATTTTATAGCGATTTTTGGCGAAATAACCGGTGAAAAGTACTGAGGTAAATACGGATTCCATAAGGAGCGGATCATAGCTTTCCGCAATCGATGTAAATCGAGCGAACAAACTTGTAGATGGGTCAATCTTTCCTTAAATTGAAAGAGAATAGTACGAATAGAAGTCATTGGCTACCATGATAGCGAAATTAGAGTACCCCTCTCGACGAGTAGATTGAATATTATGCCCGATAAGAAAGATAAAATACTGGCTGTCTTTTTCTTCTTTTTGCTGATGCTAAACTTCCCGATTTTGGCTCTGGCAAATCGAGATGCTACCCTTGCGGGCATGCCAATGCTCTACCTCTACATTTTTATTGTGTGGGCAATATTTATAGGAGTACTTTTTTTTATAATCAATAAAAAATAAATCAATGTCTGGCGGACTCATAGTGATCATTTCTTTTCTCTATTTAGCCATCCTTTTTGGGCTGGCTTTTTGGGGTGAGAAGCGCGCCGGAAAACAAAAAAGTCTTGTCAATAATCCCTACGTTTACAGCCTTTCCTTGGCTGTTTATTGCACCGCTTGGACCTATTTTGGGAGTGTGGGTAGAGCCTACAGTGGTGGAATCGACTTTTTGACCATCTATATGGGGCCTACCTTCATGATGCCGCTATGGTATATCGTCATGAGGAAAATGATTCGTATTTGTAAGGTACAACGTATCACGAGCCTAGCAGACTTCATCTCTTCTCGATACGATAAAAGTGTAGGACTCGGCACCTTAGTGACCATCTTTTGTGTGATAGGAATTTTACCTTATATCGCTCTTCAAATCAAAGCACTCGACTTTGGTATACAAATTTTGCAGGCTGACTCTATGAGTGGATTCACCATCACGACATCAGCTAGCATCCTTTCGGACAATGCCTTCTACCTCGCACTTGTACTTGGTTTCTTTACCATTATCTATGGAGCAAGAAAAGCCGATGTGACAGAGCGTCACGAAGGTATGGTAACTGCCATTGCCTTTGAGTCAATTCTTAAATTATTCGCCTTCCTTCTAGTTGGTATATTTGTTTGTTGGTTCGCTTTTGATAGTCCTAAGGCAATTTTTAGCTTAGCTGCAGAGCAAGAAGCACTGAGTAAGTTATTTGTTTTTGATGGTTCTTCCCACTACCTTGAGTGGCTAGGCATATCCCTATTGGCAGCTTTCGCATTGGTATTACTGCCTCGTCAGTTTCAAGTGTCTGTGGTTGAAAATGTCAACGAGCAGCATATCGAAAAAGCGATTTGGCTTTTTCCAGCCTATTTACTCTTAATCAATCTATTTGTTATCCCTATCGCTTTCGGGGGATACCTACTTTTTCAAAATCAGGTGGTAGACCCTGATACTTTCGTGCTCGCCATTCCACTACTGTTTGAAAACAATTGGATCGCCATCATTGCCTATTTGGGTGGATTTGCTGCGGCAACCTCAATGATCATAGTGAGTACCATTGCCTTGTCTACCATGATCAGTAATCAGATCATTATGCCGACGCTACTCAATCGACCAGCCTTATTGGCAAGGCTAGGCAATGACCTCACGAAAGCATTGCTCTATATGCGTCGCAGCTCTATTTTGGTTATCCTAATATTGGCTTATCTATATTACCGATTTGCCGGTCAAGATATCAGTCTGATCAATTTCGGTTTGATTTCTTTTGTTGCCGTAGCGCAGTTTGCACCAGCAGTCTTCGGGGGTATGTACTGGAAAAATGCCAGCAAAAGAGGTGCGGCTGCAGGTATTTGGGCAGGCTTTATTACTTGGATGTTGTTGTTGGTGCTGCCTTCTTTACCCATCATCAAAGAAATGAGCCTCATACAGCGCCTTCCCGAATTACTTGCTTTTTATGAAGGGCCTCAAAGTAATATCTTGATTGCTTTCTTTTGGTCCATGTTTTTTAATGTTACTTGCTACATCTACTTCTCATTTAGCGTCAAGCAAAGTTCAAGAGAGCGCAATCAGGCTGAGGTATTTGTGGACATCAATAAGTATGCGAGGGTGTTTGAGCAGTCAATCATGTGGAAAGGCTTGGCTTATGTAAAAGATATAGAGTCAATTTTAGCAAAATTCATGGGAGAAGTGAAGGCTAAAAAGCAACTTAAAAAATATGCAGCTCAGCAAGGAAAAACGATACAATCTGATGAGCGTGCCGATGCACAATTGGTCAATCATGCAGAGAGCCTTTTGGCGGGTGCTATTGGTTCGGCATCAGCACGAATCATGATGTCGTCGGTGGTGAAGGAGGAGGAAATTAGTATTAATGAGGTCTTGGACATCCTAAAGGAGTCACAGCAAATCATGAGTATGAACCGTGAGCTTCAAGACAAGTCGGATGAGCTGAAGCGCCTCAGTGATCGCCTATGGGAAGTCAACGAACAACTGCGTCTCAATGATCACTTGAAAGATGAATTTATCAGCACAGTGACCCATGAAATGCGAACGCCAATCACCGCAATCAAGGCTTTTGGTGAAATCTTACTCGACAATAAAGAGCTTGAGGACGACGAGCGTAATCAGTTTCTCAGTGTGATCGTGAAGGAAGCCGTGCGCATGAGTCGCCTCATTAATCAGGTGCTCGATATAGAACGCTTCGACTCAGGAAAGCAAAAGCTTGAATGTACGTCTTGCTCTATCCAAGAAATTATCAATGAAGCTATAGCAAGCCTAGAGCAGTTGATCAACGATAAAAAGATTGTGCTTGTAAAAGACATACAACAACAAATCCCCCCAATTTATGCGGATAAAGACCGCATACTACAGGTGATGATCAATTTGATTTCCAATGCAATCAAATTTGTAGAGGAGGGGAGTGGTAAGATCATCATATCAGCCTACTATATCGATGGTGACATTAAGGTCAATGTGATTGATAATGGAAAGGGCATTAACGAAGAGCAACCCGAATTGCTATTTGACAAATTTTACCAAGCACAAAATCAAAATACCAAGAAGCCTGAGGGTAGCGGCCTCGGCTTAGCGATCACCAAAAAAATTATTGACCACCATGGTGGGAAAATCTGGTTTGATAAAGGACTGAAGCAAGGAGTGAAGATTTCTTTCCTCATTCCAAGCGAAAGGAAATACCGCCGTAAGGGAGCAATGGATGCTAGCGAGGGTGTGGTCGCAAAAGACTAAAAGCTAGGAGTGAGGCTAGCGAGAGGGCGTGAGCTTTGACTCAGTGGCTCATTCCACGCAAAATAGAAAATGATTGAATATGAAAAATAGGGAAGAACAATGAAAGTACTAGTGGTAGACGACGAGCCATCGATTCTAATGTCATTAGAATTTTTGATGCGCAAGAATAATTACGAAGTTTTTATCGCTCGCGACGGTAAAGAGGCGATTGAAATCCTTAATGCAGAGCAGCCGCAAGTGATTGTGCTCGACATCATGATGCCTGAGGTGGATGGTTATGAGGTGTGTGAATACATCCGAAAAACGGAAGCACTGTCTAAAATGGGGGTGATCTTTTTGAGTGCGAAAAGCAAAGAATCAGATCTTGAAAAGGCATTTCAACTCGGTGCAGATAGATACATCAGTAAGCCATTTGCTACCAAAAATTTATTGGTTCAAATACAGGAGCTAATCGAGGAAAAGGAATTACGAGCTATCTAGCTCTAAAAATATCAACTAACTAAATCATCAATAAAACGACTAAGGACATGAGCAACTATCGGATTAGAACATTTGAAGAATATGAAGCAGCACATAAAAAAAGCGTAGAAAACCCTGAAGCATTTTGGGGAGAAATAGCCGAACACTTTAGCTGGCATAAGAAATGGGACAAAGTACTGGACTGGAACTTTGACGAACCGAAAATAGAGTGGTTTAAGAATGCAGAACTCAATATTACTGAAAACTGCCTCGATCGCCACTTGAAAGAGAGGGGCAATAAACTGGCGTTGATATGGGAGTCAAACGACCCCAAGGAAAAATTTGTGCGCCTCACTTACAGAGAGCTGCACACGCAGGTGTGTAAAATGGCCAATGTGCTGCGTAGCAATGGCATCAAAAAAGGAGATCGTGTGTGCATCTACTTACCGATGATTCCTGAGCTGGCAATCAGCGTTTTGGCATGTGCTCGTATTGGAGCCATCCACAGTGTGATCTTTGCTGGCTTCTCAGCCAATGCTATTGCCGACCGCGTCAACGATGCGCAAGCAAAAATGGTGATCACCTCCGACGGTTTGAATCGCGGGGCGAAGCAAATACCTACCAAACGAGTGGTAGATGAGGCTCTAGAGAAATGCACTTCAGTAGAAACGGTACTGGTAGCTGAGCGACTCGGATGGGCGCCTAATATGGTAGAAGGTCGCGACAAGTGGCTGGGCGAAGAGATGGATAAGGCACATAAGGACTGTGTACCCGAAATTATGAATGCCGAAGACCCGCTTTTCATTCTTTACACTTCTGGCTCTACTGGTAAGCCTAAAGGTGTGGTGCATACTTGCGGAGGCTACATGGTTTATGCCGACTACAGCTTTAGAAATGTATTTCAATATGAGGAAAGTGATGTGTACTGGTGTACTGCCGACGTAGGCTGGATTACCGGACATACTTATATCGTTTACGGACCTTTGCTTGCCGGCGCTACTACGCTCATGTTTGAAGGTGTGCCTTCATACCCTGACAATGGTCGCTTCTGGCAGGTGGTCGATAAGCATAGTGTCAACATCTTCTATACCGCACCCACGGCTATTCGCGCTTTGATGGCGGGAGATGAGGACGATGTATTGTCCTATAGCCTCGATTCACTCAAAACGCTAGGGTCAGTGGGTGAGCCGATCAACGAGGAGGCATGGCACTGGTACAATAGCATGGTAGGCAAGGAGCAGTGTCCTATTGTCGACACTTGGTGGCAAACCGAAACAGGTGGCATCATGATTTCGCCTTTGGCTGGCATTACGAAAACAAAGCCTAGCTTTGCTACCTTACCACTACCAGGCATACAACCCGTACTACTGGATGCCGAGGGTAACGAAATCAAGGAAAATGAGCAGGAAGGTCTTTTGTGTATCAAGCACCCTTGGCCGGGCATCTTGCGTACCACTTGGGGCGATCATGAGCGATGCAAGAATACCTACTTCTCAGCATTTAAAGGTATGTACTTCACAGGAGATGGTGCTAAGCGAGACTCTGAGGGTAACTACCGCATCATAGGTCGTGTAGATGATGTGATCAATGTATCGGGACATCGATTTGGTACCGCTGAGATCGAGAATGCGATCAATACTTACAAAGGTGTGACCGAATCTGCAGTAGTAGGCTTCCCACATGACATCAAAGGACAGGGGATTTATGCCTATGTGATTTATAGTGGTGATAATACCGATCCGAAGGCTATACGTGACGGTATTGTGCAGAAGATAGTGGAGAATATCGGTAAGATCGCCAAGCCTGAGGTAATTCAGCTAGTGCCAGGCTTACCGAAGACAAGATCAGGTAAAATTATGCGTCGTATCTTGAGAAAGATTGCTGAGGGTGATATTTCATCTCTTGGTGACACAAGCACCTTACTTGACCCTGAGGTGGTTGATCTGATCATAGAAGAAGCACCTCATGTAAAGCAAAAAAGCTAATTTTGATATTGTATATCATCTGACTATTAAAGCCACTCAATTGGGGTGGCTTTTTTTAATCCGGATTATGCATTAGGATTCGTAATGAGAGTACAAAATGCAATAAAATCAAGTATTTAGGGTTTGCTTAAAAACAGCTGAATTGTTGATAAATATATCATAAAGTCTAAACTTTATTTATCTGAATGCATAGTTTTTAATCAAAAATAGTGAAAATGCTTGCACCAAAATGTCTTAGATCGACATTTTGTAGCTTAGCCCCAAGCATTATCGTGATTCGTAAATCGTATTTATTTGAAATAAGCTTAAAAGCTTAAAATAAGCTTCTTAAAACATATCATTTTTTCCATCAAATAAAACAAGCGAAGCTTGTGCCGCCTAGAATCTGTAGTACTTGGGACTTTTTAAGCAAGCCCTACTTAGCGACTGAGGCATAGCACTGCTCTGGTGAAGGCGATAAATACAGTGAAGCGATTGATTTTGAAGCAGTTTGCGCTCGGAATAGAATTTCTAATGCATATTCTGGGTTTAATACCTATCATGGTATTCAAATAACATCAATCAGCCTATTGTTTGATTTTGTTGAACTCACTTTCTCGAGATCTCTAAATCATCTTGCAGACCGAACCAAAATTTTTTAGTTATTGCTGAAGCACTTAGATACTCACATCAACTTTGAGCCTTCAAGGTAGACTCAGAATTGAAGATTTTTTATCTAAGTAACATATCAATCATGACACTAAACCAGTTCCTCTACTCATTACAAGCAAAACAAAAAATTACTCACCCTTACCGTAGCGGATATCCTCGAGATTGTTGGCTTCATTTTCTTCGAATAAACGAGATCGAATGATAAACCTGATGCCCATGGGTATTTCCAGAGAGAAACTCGCCCCTCTACCTTTGGTAACATCAAGTGTAAGATGGGTATGTTTCCAATATTCGAATTGGTCTTTGCTCATATAAAATTCTGCACCATGAACGGTGCCGAGGTACACATCTTGATTACCGACCTTGAATTCATCTTTTAAGTAGCACATAGGCGATGAGCCATCGCAGCAGCCACCGCTTTGGTGAAACATCAGCTCTCCGTTAAATTCACGCAATTCATCGATTACCTTTCTTGCTTCCTCTGTGCTATCTACTCGCTTTGATTTCTTTAAAGTTTCCATTGTCTTGTTTGTTAGTGTTTTGTCCTTAGAGATAACTTGAGCTTGAAGTCGAAACTCACTGCATACCATTAGTTATATCCTTGTATATCAATCACGTATTGAGCTGGTGATTAGTTTAATGTCCCATCAAGTGAAAGTAAAAAAGCCCTTATTAATTTTAAAAAGGGCTTTCGTTCACTCTCTAAAGAATGGCTTATTTGATTTCCATTACCATTCTGCCTTCAATTTTATTAGCTCTCATATCATCTAGTACTGAGTTGATATCTTCCATTGCAGCTGTTTTATAGCTGGATTTCACTTTACCCGCTGTTGCAAAGTCAATGGATTCTTGCAAGTCTTTTCTCGTTCCTACGATAGATCCACGAATGGTGATCCGATTAAGCACGGCATTGAAAATATCTAGCTCAAAGCTTCCTGGTGGCAAACCATTCATTGAAAGTGTGCCTTTTCTTCTTAGGGTTGCGAGTGCTTGGCTAAAGGCTTGAGGTGCAACGGCAGTAACAAGTGCTCCATGCATTCCGCCAGTTTCTTTCTTCAAGAATTCTCCTGGGTCATGCTCTTTGGCATTGACGGTGAGGTCTGCTCCTAGCTTGGTGGCGAGCTTCAGCTTATCATCAGCCACATCGATGGCAGCAACATTAAGCCCCATCGCTTTAGCATATTGCACAGCCAAGTGACCGAGTCCTCCAATACCAGAGATAGCCACCCAGTCGCCAGGCTTGGTATCTGTCTCTTTGAGGCCTTTGTAGACCGTGACGCCAGCACACAGAATTGGGGCAATCTCCATAAAGTTGACATTAGATGGGAGTTTTCCAACGTAGCGCGGATCAGCAATCACATACTCGGCATAGCCGCCGTCAACACTATATCCCGCATTTTCTTGCGTTTCACAGAGGGTTTCCCACCCTGTAATGCAGTGCTCACAAGTACCACAGGCAGAATAAAGCCACGGCACTCCGACTGCATCTCCTTCTTTTACATTTTTGACATTTTGACCTACAGCAGCTACATAGCCTACACCCTCATGTCCTGGTATTAAAGGCATCTTGGGCTGTACGGGCCAATCGCCA
This sequence comes from Cyclobacteriaceae bacterium, assembly GCA_020832375.1. Classification (GTDB taxonomy): domain Bacteria; phylum Bacteroidota; class Bacteroidia; order Cytophagales; family Cyclobacteriaceae; genus JAFIEW01. The sequence continues at coordinate 18,310 of JAFIEW010000038.1, read as the reverse complement.
TCAATGGCGTGTAAATCGGTATGGCAGACACCACTAGCAACAACTTTTACTAAAATTTCGTCAGGACCCGGTCGCTTTACTTCCATTTCCTCAATGGACACTGGGTCGCCAAACTTTCTGGCCACAATGGCCTTCATTTTGTTAGGTAACATAATAGATTTGGTTTAAGGTGAAAAAAAACTCCCCCTCAACTAGGAGAGAGGGGGAATTATTTAAATTCAAACGCTCCCATTCATTAGCAATCTAAAGATCTACTAAAAGAACCCTAGCTTATTTTTGCTGTAAGAGATCAGCATATTTTTGTTTTGACGGTAGTGATCCAACATCATCAGGTGATTTTCTCTACCGAAACCAGATTTTTTGTATCCTCCGAATGGAGCATGTGCCGGATAGGCATGATAACAGTTCACCCATACTCTACCCGCTTTTATAGCTCTTGGTACTGTATATAATTCGTGCCCATCACGTGTCCATACGCCAGCTCCTAGTCCATACAGCGTATCATTGGCAATTTCGATTGCTTCTTCAGTGGTCTTAAAGGTGGTCATAGAGGTGACAGGTCCAAAAATCTCTTCTTGGAAGATTCTCATCTTATTGTGACCTTTAAAGATGGTTGGCTGGATGTAGTATCCATTTTCTTTGCCACTGTTTAGATGCATGGCTTCGCCACCGCAGAGTACTTCAGCACCCTCTTTTTTACCAATATCCATATAAGAAAGGATTTTCTCATACTGATCGGAAGATGCCTGAGCACCCATCATTACGTCTGGATCGAGGGGGTCTCCCATTTTGATCGCTTTGGTTCGCTCAATCACGCGCTCCATGAATTTATCTGCAATGCTCTCGTGCACCAAGATTCTAGACGGACATGTACAAACCTCTCCCTGATTCAAGGCAAACATCACTGCTCCTTCAATACATTTATCTAAGAATTCATCATCTTGATCCATTACAGAAGGGAAGAAAATATTCGGTGACTTACCACCCAACTCCATAGTAGCTGGAATGAGGTTTTCAGACGCATACTGCATGATCAGTCGTCCTGTGGTCGTCTCACCCGTAAAGGCGATTTTTGCAATGCGCTCCGAGCTAGCCAATGGCTTTCCTGCCTCTACACCAAAACCATTCACAACATTTAGAACGCCTGGAGGCAATAAATCACCGATTACTTCCATCAATACCATGATACTTGCTGGTGTTTGCTCCGCGGGCTTCACCACCGTACAGTTACCCGCAGCTAGCGCTGGTGCAATTTTCCAAGTGGCCATCAGTAGTGGGAAGTTCCATGGGATGATCTGTCCTACTACACCTAGTGGTTCTTTGATATTCATACTTACCGTATGTTCATCATGTTCTGATACACTACCTTCTTCAGCCCTAATTACGCCAGCAAAGTAACGGAAGTGATCTACACATAGCGGAAGGTCAGCATTGAGTGTTTCCCTAACAGCCTTACCATTTTCAATAGTTTCTACTCGTGCTAAGTACTCTAAATTTTCCTCTATACGGTCAGCAATCTTATTCAATATTACCGATCGCTGGGCTACAGGCATTTTGCCCCAATCATCTTTTGCCGCATGGGCAGCATCAAGTGCCAAATCGATGTCCTCCTTGGTAGAGCGCGCCACCTGAGTAAAGGGTTTGCCATCTACGGGTGAGATATCCTCAAAGTATTGACCTTTTACTGGGTCTACAAACTTACCTCCGATAAAGTTACCATATCTTTCTTTGAATTCAGGTCTTGCCAAAGCTTTACCTGACTTTTCTTCAACTACAGTTGCCATATTCTTTAATTGTTTGTTAGTGATTAATAAAATTATTACCTTAAAGGTATGAATTGATAGTATGTTATGAGTAGCACAATTGTGTCGATTCATAGCACTTTTCTATCAAAGCGACAGAAAGGGTACATGAGTCACTGCTCGGTTCGATATTTTATCATCCCAACAAAAAAAGATTTGCTAAAAAAAGTGCTTAATTTTTTCGTGAGATGATAATAGTAGTCAAACTTTATTGCAATCGAATGATACATGTAATAATAAAGCTTTTCGATCGTTTTAAAGATGCCTTAAACTATCCTTATTCTAAGAATGATATCAACAAGGGAGTCATGATAATCAGCTTGATGAATTTAAAGAAGTGTTTAAATAGTATTTTCTCACCAAAAACTTACATAGATGAGTTAAGCCTACTAAAATGATAACCAACTAACAACCAAATAAGATGAATGCTAAGAGTTTATTCGATCGCAGAATAGATCAACTAGTGGAGCACCGTACTAGCTTTAACTTAGAAGATCTGGCAGAGCTTAATATTTTTGAGACTTGGCAGAAAGCAGAAATGGTAGAACTTCAATTTTCTAGCACCTTGCTGGTAAGCATGATACAGGGCAGGAAAATCATGCATTTAAAAGATCGTGCACCATTTGAATTTATGCCTGGTCAATCTTTAGTTATGCCTTCGAATGAACTGATGCAAATTGATTTCCCTGATGCCACTTTAGAACGACCCACCCGATGCATGGCGCTGGCCATAGCCCCAGAAGAAATTCAAAGTACGGTCAACTGGCTCAACGAATGTCGACCTAAAGATGATAGCAGATGGCAGCTTAATGATGCCAACTACGCCTTTTCTAATGACAGTGGTGTAAACGAAGTCACAAGCAGAATTATTCGCATAGCAAGAGAAGACAACCCCGCCAAAAAGCAGATCATACAAACGAGTATTAGAGAACTTATTATCAGGCTGATGCAAACTGAGGCCAGAGAAATTATTCTTAAAAATTATCATAAATATACCGCTCGGCATCGCTTCGCTCATGTGGTCAACTACATCAATGAAAATTTAGAAAAAAACTTCAATATGGATGAGCTGGCCGAAAAAGCCTGCATGTCGACTTCTCGCTTTTATAAAAACTTTAAGGCTGAGTTTGGTATTACACCCTTAGAGTATATACAGAGACAAAAAATTGATCGCTCCAAACGATATTTAAAAAGTGGAAGGAAAAATGTAGGGGAAGTGGCTTTTGCTATGGGCTATAGTAATACCACTTATTTCATAAAGCTCTTTCGCAAATTTGTTGGTCTAACGCCTGCGGCCTACCAAAAAAGAATGGCGATACTTGGTTAAATAAGTAGTTCTTTTCAAATTCAAAAACAAAGTAAGCTTTGCTTTCTTTTTTACAGTAAATAGGGTGTTCATATTTTTTGTGCTTACCTAAAACCAACTAAAAGTATTATATTTGCAGCCAAATTAGAAAAGCGCTGAAAATGATATATGTCAGTAGAAAAGAGCACTTTAACGCGGCTCACAAATTATATAATCCGAACTGGAGCGATGAGAAGAACGCAGAAGTCTTTGGTCCTTGTGCTAATATCAATTGGCATGGGCACAATTTTGAACTTATCGTAACAGTAAAAGGCATTCCTGACCCTGAGACAGGATTCGTGGTTGATCTCAAGCAGTTGAGTCAAGTCGTACGCCGAGAGATCATAGAAAAGGTAGACCATAAAAACCTTAACTTAGATGTAGATTTTATGGTAGGTAAGATGGCTTCTTGCGAGGTGCTTGTTTTTGAGATGTGGAAGATCTTAGCCCCAGCAGTAAAAGAAATCTGCAAAACAGGTGAACTACATAGCTTAAAGCTTTTTGAAACCAAAAATAACTTTGTCGAATATTTTGGTGAAGGTGCCTGAAGCTTCTGCGCAATAAAGCTTTTGAAAGGGATTTTAATGATGTATTAAAGTCCCTTTTTTTGATCCTTTCTTGAATCCCTACTATCTATGTGAGACTTTTTTGTGCTACTTTCTATTATTAGTCCTTATCTATTAAATTTGAGTTACTAATATTCAAACTAATCATAGCTCTACCACATGAAACTATACCTGATTGCTGGTGAAAAATCGGGAGATCTGCATGGTGGCAATCTCATAGCAGCGCTCAAGAAAGAAAACCCTAATATAGAAATACGCTTTTGGGGTGGCGACCGCATGAAAGAAGCCGCTGGAACCGAGCCTGTAGTACATATTAAAGAGCTAGCAGTCATGGGGTTCTGGGAAGTGGTGAAGCAGCTATTTAAATTTCGTAAATTGCTCAAGCAGTGCGAAGAAGACATCAAAAAATATCAATCTGATGGTGTCATTTTTATCGACTATGGCGGCTTTAATATGCGAATGGCAAAATTCGTGCATGGTCTCGGTATTCCTACCTTTTATTATATCTCTCCTAAGCTCTGGGCATGGAATAGCGGAAGGGCAAAAAAAGTCAAAAAATATATCGATCACATGTTGGTCATACTGCCTTTTGAAGAAGATTTTTATGCACAATTTGATTATCCTGTAACTTATGTAGGTAATCCATTACAAGATGCAGTGACGCAATTTAGACTTAGTGGCACGGAGCTTAATATTCAATCTAAGAAACCGATCATTGCCATTTTACCGGGAAGTAGAAAGCAAGAGGTTCAAGCTCTAACGCCCCTTATACCAGCACTGAAAAATAAATTTCCTGATTTTGATTTTTATGTAGCGGGGGTGCGCGAGGTAGATGCATCCCTTTATGAGCCGATAAGTGCGGCAGGTATTCATGTGTTGTACGATCAGACTTACGAACTACTAGAGGCTGCCGAAGCCGCTGTGGTTACAAGCGGTACAGCTACACTAGAGACTGCCATACTCGACTGCCCCCAAGTGGTAGTGTATAAAACAGGCCAAATCAGCTATCGCATTGCCAAGTTGCTCATTGAGGTGGAATATATTTCTTTAGTTAATTTGATAGCACAGGAGGAGGTGGTGAAAGAGGTGATACAAAGCCCTTTTGATGCGAATACCATTGCTGAAGAGATAGTAAAAATACTTCCTCAAGGCGAAAAGCATGAGCATGTGTTACGTGGATACCAAAAAGTTCGCCAGGTTTTAGGTCAGCATCAGCCGTCGCAAGAAGCGGCTCTAGAAATTCTCAAAAGACTGACATCTTAATTTTATGCTATTCTATCAGGTACTCCCTATAAATTAATTTATATTTGCCCGACGCAAAAAAGGTAAACTTATGATTTGGACAGGCGATCCGGAAATTTTTTCGATAGGCAGCATTAGCATTAGGTGGTATGGGCTCATGTTTGCAATGGGTTTTTTAATCTCACAGCAGATTCTCTTTTATGTTTTTCGCAAAGACGGAAGAAATGAAAAGGATGTCGAGATCCTCACCTTGGTAATGATTGCCGCCACAGTAGTTGGTGCTCGCCTCGGCCATGTGTTTTTTTACGAGCCAGCCAAGTACCTCGCTAACCCTATTGATATTTTGAAAATTCATGAAGGTGGACTAGCGAGTCATGGAGCGGCCATTGGTATTTTAATAGCACTCTATCTATATTCTCGTACTCGTGTAGATCAGAGTTATTTATGGGTGCTTGATCGACTAGTTATTGTGATCGCATTGACGGGAGGACTGATAAGGGTAGGTAACTTCACCAATTCCGAGATTATTGGAAAACCAACAGAAGGAAAAGCCGGAATTGTTTTTGCGCGATCTGTTGAAAATAGACTTCAGAGCCTCAGCGGCACCATTGCCGATGTAGAACTCTATCGAGGCAGCCTCAATGCCGAAGTGAAAGGGCAAAAAGGTGACATTCCAATGGTGATCGATTTTACCTTCACTAGAAATGGCATAGGTGAAGATAAGATAGAGAGTTTTGTCAACAATGAGGTCAGATACGTACTCACTCGCCTGCAAGATGTAAGTAAACACGTCAACCACGATGAGTCCTGGGAGATGGTTTATGATTATCAACTTAGAGGAGGGGTAGTCAATTTGCAAGTTCAGACTTTTGGCATTAGTAGACATCCTGCACAGCTGTATGAAGCTGCTGCATGCTTCATTTTATTTATTCTGCTCATTTGGTATTGGAGAGAAAAAGGTTATCAACTTATAGAGGGTAAAATATTTTCTATCTTCTTAGTATGGATTTTTGGATTCCGCTTCTTGGTTGAGTTTATCAAAGAGAATCAGGTCGATTTTGAAGATAGCCTTACTCTCAATATGGGACAATGGTTGAGTATCCCCTTAGTTGTTGCAGGATTCGTATTATGGTTTATGGTCAAACAGAAAAGTAAACCTTCCCAGATTTAGAAGCTGAAGACTAGAGAAACTAGAAGCTAAGGCGTCGGTACTTGATCAATAAATTAATTTATTCAAATCTGACTGCAAATAAAAATGTGCTATTGAGGAGAAGCAAAGTGAGCATGTTTTTTCAAGCATACAATGAGATATCGGTAGTAGCAAGGTGTCATTAACCCCTTGCTACGTTCACCATTTATCTCTATGCCACTTTCAACTTATCAAAATTTGCCTTATTAAGCTTTTCTTCCACGTATTCTCGCGTAATTTCAAGCTTCTTCACGTCCTTCTGAGAGGGTATTTCAAACATTGCATCAGAAACTACTGCCTCACAGATACTACGTAGTCCTCTTGCTCCTAGCTTGAAGTCCATTGCCTTTTCTACTATAAGATCTAGCGCCTCTTCGTTGAAGGACACTTTTACACCTTCCATATCGAATAGCTTATCATATTGCTTCACCAATGCGTTTTTAGGCGTGGTTAAGATCATTTTTAAGGTATCTTTGGTCAACGGATTCAGATGAGTCACCACTGGTAGACGACCAATGAGCTCAGGAATCAAGCCAAAGCTCTTTAAATCTTGAGCCGTGATGTAGCTTAGTAGGTTTTCGTCATCTGAAAGCTTTAAACTACCGTCATCTCCTTTAAAGCCTATCGGTCGCGAGTCGAGTCGTTTACCAATGTGGCGTTGGATGCCGTCGAATGCACCACCGCAGATGAATAATATATTTTCAGTATTGACAGCAATCATCTTTTGATCAGGGTGCTTGCGTCCTCCTTGTGGCGGAACATTCACCGTCGTGCCTTCCAAAAGCTTAAGGAGTGCCTGCTGTACACCTTCGCCACTTACATCGCGAGTGATGCTCGGGTTATCAGACTTGCGCGCAATTTTATCTAGCTCATCAATATATACGATGCCGCGTTCTGCAGCCTCAAGGTTGTAGTCGGCAGATTGCAAAAGGCGTGTTAAAATGCTTTCTACATCCTCACCTACATAGCCCGCTTCTGTCAGCACCGTCGCATCGGCAATGCAAAAAGGTACCTCGAGAATTTGAGCAAGCGTACGCGCCAAGTAGGTTTTCCCCGTACCCGTTTCGCCCGCCATGATGATATTTGACTTCTCTATGACTACCTCGTCCTTTTCTTTCTTTTGGTTTAGTCGCTTGTAGTGGTTGTATACTGCCACAGCAAGGATCTTTTTCGCTTCATCTTGTCCTACCACATACTCGTCCAGATGCTTCTTGATATCCATCGGCTTGAGCAGCTTAAAGTTGAAGCTACCCTTCGACTTCTTCGTCTTGTCTTCTTCCAATAAGATTTGCTGCGCTTGTGTAATACAAAAATTACATATATGCGCATTGATGCCAGAAATCATCAAATCTACTTCCTTTTTCGACCGACCACAAAAAGAACAATTTATCGTTGCCATAACTCTATATTAATCATAATGATGCAAAGCATACTTGCTTTTAAAATGCAAATGTAATGAAAATTCCGTTGCTAAAAGAGCATCTGTAAGAATACCTCCACTTGCTTTCAGCTATTGTTTTTCTTTTTTCAGGTGGAATGACAACGCAGTCTCAAACCTACTGCCATCACACTACCTTTTTATTCAGACTGGCGAGCACTGTTATTTTTCGGGAGGCTTCTTCCTCACCCTTATTTTTTTTCAATATTTCGCTTAACTTTAGTCCTGCAAGCTTTCCACAAAGGCCTGAATTTTTAAATTAATCAAACAAATCAATGCTTAAAAGTAAAATTGAAGATTTTAAGTTCGAACATATCATACCATTGCGATGGTCAGACTTTGACTTTTATGGTCATGTAAACAATGCTACTTACGTTACTTATCTAGAGCTCGCTCGAACGCAGTATTTTAGGGATGTGTGCGAGTGGGATTTTAAAAATATAGGTAGTGTGGTAGCCAAATTGGAGCTTGACTATTTGCTACCCATTGAGCCGCGCCATAAGCCTACTGTGATGGTGCGTACCAGTCTAGTAGGCAATACTAGCATGACCATGGAAAGCATTATTGTGCAAAAAGAAAACGGCATCGTGAAGACCGTATTTGCGCAGGCTCGCAATGTGATCGTTTGTGTAGACCTCGAAAAAATGCGACCTATGGCTATTCCTGAAGGCTTGAAAAAGCAAATTGTGGAAGTAGATCAGCCGATTATTAAAGCTGTCAAAACCGATTCTAAATCAGAATAGCACCATGAGGTACGAGGATGACTTGTTTCCTCATTCCCCAAAAAAAATAGCGTATTCATATAAACTTACTATTATGAAACAATTAGGATTATTTATGGCAGCCTTGCTGCTTACCTTTAGCTTACCGGCTCAGGAATTGTATATGCCGCTGGAGTTTAAGCGGGCTTATGAAAAGAAAAGCCGCAGCATGGACGGGCGACCGGGCGAGAACTACCGCCAAAACCGGTCTGAGTACAAGATTAAGGCAGAAGTAATGCCAGAGATTTTTATGCTGAAGGGGCAGGCACAAATTAGATACTTCAATGATGGAAAAGACACTCTTAGAAACCCGGGATTTCATACTTACCATGATATGTACCGACCGGAAGCGAAAAAGGAAGGTTTTTTCTCGGGTAATTTTAGCGAATACAAAGACTATGAGGGAGTGAAAATTAGTAAGCTGGAGGTAAATGGTGAGGATTATGATCCTTTTCTCAGCGATGCGGTCCGCTTCAATGGTACCAACTATATCATTCAACTATCCGAGCCACTGCTTCCGGGAGAATACATCGACCTCGCAATAGATTGGGAATTTCAGATTCCTGGGGAAGGCTTTGAGCGTGCAGGATCGATTGATAGCAGCAGCATGTTTATTGCTTACTGGTATCCTGAGATGGCTGTATTTGATGATATCGACGGCTGGGATCGCATTGTCTATAATGGCGCCACGGAGTTTTATCACGACTACTCAGATTATGAGGTAGAAATTACGCTTCCCGATAATTTCTTGCTGTGGGCATCGGCTCCCGTAGCCAATCCGAAGGAGGTTTACAGTAAGCAGCTGCAAAATCGCATAGACAAGGCTTTGAAAAGTGAAGAAGATGTGCGCATCTACGGCCCTGATGATTTTAAAGATACAGCCTCAGGCAAAAAGACATGGAAGTTTAAAGCGAAAGATTATCCTGACTTTAGCTTTGCAATTAGTAAGCATTTCATTTGGGAAGCGCGTGTACATAAAGATAAAAAATTCGGTGACTACTACCTTCACGTAGCCTATCCGGAGAAAAACCCTGAGTTCAAGGCGAGCTTGGAAGGTATGAGTGTGTCGCTAGATGTTTTTCATAATGACTGGCCGCTAGTAGCATTTCCGTATCAGCAGTTTGTCACTTTCAATGGTCTTCAAGGTGGTGGGATGGAATTTCCGGGCATGGCTAATAATCAAGAGATATCGGCTGAGTTGTACAAGCGGTATTTGGGTATAGAAGTGAGCGATATGCAAGCGAGTTTAGGGCTTACACTTCACGAAATGGCACATATGTACTTTCCATTCTTGACGGGCTTGCACGAAAAGAAGTACGCTTGGATGGATGAAGGATGGGCTAGCTTCTCGGAATATTTTATTCCTTCTCTTTATGAGAGTAGGCATCGTGAAAATCCTCAGTATGGAAGCTTGAACCGAATACCAGCCATGACACCTTCGCATCTGTATGAAGGTAGTCAATTTAACTCTTATACCCTTGGCGGACAGGCGAATATTGCGCTTTATGAATTGCTTGGGGAAGAGGTATATTTTAAATCATTGAAGGACTTCGTAGAAAACTGGAAGCATAAGCATCCGACGCCTTATGATTATTTCTTTACGGTCAATAGGGTAGCGGAGCAAGACCTTAATTGGTTTTGGAAAGCTTGGTATTTCGATTGGGGATATATGGATATTGGCATTAGGGAAGTGAGCGGCAATACGGTCACGATCGCCAACGAAGGCGGAAAGCCTCTTAACTTCTCTGTTCGCATGAAGTACGCAGATGGCAGTGAGTCTACGGAAAAAGTATTGCCTGATGTTTGGAAAGCGGCTGATGTTTATACCCTTACCGCAGAGAAAGAGCCGGTAGAAGTAGAGCTCATCATTCCGGGTGGCAATGATGCGAAAGGTAGCAACAATGTGTTCAAGAAGAACTAGTTCATCTTTTGCACTTATTTTGATCGCCAATGTCAGATGACATTTTTACTGTGACTGAGCTTCGCAGTCACTCATGAAAAAGCAAGTAAGTGAGTATTCATTTGCTTGCTTTTTTAGTTTTTAGGGTTGCTGCTGCTGCCTTAAAAGGGGGGTGATTCGACTACCTTTTTTAATACAACTTATTAGCGAGGGATGAGCCTATCAAAGTGGCTTGAGTGAGAGAATAGAGGCTAGCTGCATTATTCAGGCTTTGTTTTTTCAAGTCCAATAAGCGTAACCGAGGGTAGAAAAAGCTTAAGACAAGGGTAGAAACCATCAAGAACCCACCAAAAAGCATATAGGCATAAGTAATATTGCTGCCTTGCGAGAAGAAGGGTGTGTAATTAAAGTTGCCAATAGTTTGGTATTAGTTTTTTTATGGGCTTTATGTAATTTATAGATGTTAAAAAAATATGCTACGTAGCTTGGATTTTATATATATATATATATTTACACTGAGCGCTTAATATTATATAAACCTTTAAAAAATTACTACAATGAAAAAAATCAATCAAATTTTATTTGGAATTTTAATGACTGCCATGTTTATATTTGCAGGATCATTGAATAGTGAGTCAAAAGCCTGTAAAGACGGATCAATCATTGCTGAAAGGGGACTTTATCTTGGATTTATTTGTGCAGGAGGTGGTGATGGTTGTTATAAATGCGTGAAAGAGTCTAAGTTGGTAAAGTAGTATCTTATAAACTTATGGTGTACCTCAGCCTTGTTTAAATCAGGCTGAGGTATTTTTATAGATTTTACAGTTATGCACACAAAATTTTTAATAGCATTTCTTATATTTCTGGGGTGCTGTTCGATGATCTCGGGATGCGACCAAAAGCAATGGGACAATAATAAAAGGGTAGTTGATCAATCCGTGGTGTCCCCATCTCCCCAAGGTCAAATAGCCTTTTCTATTCCGGATTCAGTTAATTATGATCTAAAGTTTTTTAAAAACTTGGGAGATTCTATTCTTAGGGCATATTCCTATCAGCAGCATCAAATCATTGATTTTGACTTAAAAAATCATCAGTTTTTAAAAGTATATCAACTTGATTTTGAAGGCCCAGAGTCAGTGCTGATGCCCGATGGTATCTATTTTCATACTACAGATTCTACTTTTATCCATACAAATGATACCGACTATGTTGGCCTTTTAGATGAAGAATTTAAACCGCGAAATAAATTTTTCTTTGAAATCGAAGAGGATAGTTTTATGGTAGATGGGAAATATATTCAAGCCTCTCCCATTACTTATGCAGTGCATGATCTTGCATACTTTCCATTTTTATACCACGATCATGTCTTTTATTTTCAAGTGGTGAGCAGCTCCAATAATTGGTTACAATATCGTATTCCTTACTTAGTAGGTCTGCAAGAGTCAAATAATAAATATTTTAAATTGAGGCCAGCGGACTATTTGAAGTATGAGGTGCCGAATAATCCATTGGATGCTTTTTGTATTGGCCATCTAGGTCAAATCATATATAGCTTTACCAATCACTCTCAGCTAATAGATTATTCTAGTGAACTGATGCATTCAATTGGGTCTCGCTATAGTTCGACTGGTAACATCACTTTTCATGAAGCGAACTCTCAAACTAGAGACTACGAAAGAGACTTTCAGTCCTTTCAATGGGATGAAGCTTATCTCAACATTTTATATGATCCTTATCAGGAGCTTTATTATCGTGTTTTTAAGCATGCCGGCAAGGATGATCATGAGCACCGACACCAAGCGGATTGGTCACTTATCATAACAGATACTGATTTTAATATCTTGAAAGAAGTAAGCTTTAAAGGAATGGAGTACGATTTTCATAGCCTCATTCCCAGCAAATATGGCCTACTCATATCAAAACACAATACTCAAAACCTTAAGATTGATGAAAACAATTTGGTATTCGACATTTTCAAGTTTTAGTTTTTTTATTTTGTTATTATTCCTTATGGGATGCCGACAGGAAGATGCTAAAATTGCATATTTGAAGTCATTTGAAAGTCCTATTGCTTCTAATACATTTTATGTGGTTAATCTTAATTCATGCGCTGACTGTGTTGCCTTAAATATTGATATGCTTCATCAATCGAAAAAAGATTGGACGCTTATTTTTATTGGAGAGGATTTTAAGAAATCCTCGAAAATGGATTGGATTTTAAATAATTATAAAGTGTATTTTGATAAGCAAAATTTATATCGGAAATATAAACTATATACTGAAAAACCTTTAATGATCACCTTAGATGAAAAATATAGGATTGTGGAGGCTAAAAATATCATGGATCACCAACTTAATGAGTTATAAGATGAGACTAAGCTTTATTTTATTCTGTTTTTTATGCTCATCCAAGCTTTTTGCCCAAAATTGGAACCCTGACGCGATGGAGAAATATATCTTTTTTTCTCCTCATGAGAACCACTTTGGAACAGTTACTTTTGATGATCATCTCAAATTGATTTCTAACTATGAAGAACTCATATTGCTCGATAAAGAAAATCTGATTCAAGATACTTTATCGATTAAATCGAAAGGTAAAGGGGTATCTTATTTACAATCGATTATAAGGATTCACGATGGGGTATTCAGTATAAGTACGGGAGTCTCAAGTTTTTTAGTACGCCTGACAGAGGATAAAATTCTACTCGAAAAATCAATTACCCGCTCGGATGTAAATAAAACTGCCCGAAAAGCAAACTATTTTTCATTGATGCAAGAGGGCTATTATTCTTTTAAGTCCAAGAAAAATGCTTACGAATTCCATTTTTTTAATGATTCGCATGAATTAGTTTATGAAGTTGAAATACAGAAAGGCGATACCCCTTTTTCTTATGCGCCTTTCTTTCCTCATCATACTTTTATCCGAGAAGAAAAATTGTATTTTAATGATAAAGGGAGTAATAAATTTGTTGAAATTGATTTTGTAAATGATAGAGTGAAAAAATATCAACTACCTGAAATTCAGAATCCTGAAGAAGAATTTAATTTGGTTTTTTATGACCATGGTCAAGATATTTTTCTTTTAAATCAATTTTCACTTTTAGACTCCAAAACCCATCCTTCAAGAATGTTTGATTTACGAATCAACCAAATGGATTTAGAAAAACAAACATTCATGTTCCTTAACAAATTTTCATGCCCCATTCATCAATTGAGAGCTGGATTCTTTGATCGAAGCATGATTTTGATGGGGCATTTTGATGGTTCTCATGCTTTTTATAAAATACCCATTGAAAAGTTACATTTGCTAAATGATGTAGACTAGGTGTATAGGCTGTTTAGAAAGAAGAATAAATTATTTCTAACCTCATCCCAAGAAAAAATCTTTTTATGGCTATTTTTTCTTTAAGTCGAGCAATTTCAGTCGAGGGTAGTAGTAGGTCAGCACCATTGCAGAAACCATCAAAAACCCACCAAAAAGCATATAGGCATAAGTAATATTGCTGCCTTGCGAGAAGAAGGGGAGTCCCAAAAATCCTAAAAGGATAACTCTAAATAAGGTGCTCGTCATGGTGAATACACTATTGACACGTCCCACCACTTCGTTGGGTACTTGCCTGAAGATATAGCTCAGACGAAATACGCGGGTGCCGGCATTGCTCATTCCTACCACAGCACCGAGTAAGAGATATAAAAATACCGACTGCGTAAAGGCAATGAGCCAGAAGGCCGCCGAGGCGGTGAGCAATAGCCCTATGATGATTTTGGGCACATCTACATTGCGAAAGTAGCTGCCAATAAAGATGCCCGCCAATAAGGAACCTCCCGCCGTCAGCACCTTCATCCCCGCAAAAACATCTCCGCCCGCTGCTAAGTGTTTACTCACATAAATAGGTACGACAGCATGTATCTGAACTAGCATCACCAAAAACAGAGAATAAGAAAAAAGTCCGAAGATTAAGATGGTGGTATTTTCCCTGAGGAACTTAAGTCCATTGATGATGCGCTGAAGGAGGGGGCTTTTGTCGACTTTGATCTCCCTTACAGGTGTGTAGCGGATGAAGTAAATGAGCGCCACCGATATCAGGTAGGTGATCGCATCCATAGCAAAGATCTCATAGATGGTCCATGGCTCAATGATGAGGCTCATTCCACCTAAAATAGGGACTCCCTGTGGTATGCTGAGTTGAAGACCTTCCAGTAGCATCGCGCCAAATGCACCTGCAAGGATATTGGTCGTCTGCCCCACCACTTCTATGTAGGAGGTAGCACGAGTATAATTTTCGGCCTTTGTAATTTGCTGCACAAAGGCATAAAGATTGGGATAGTGCATGTGATAGCCCATAATCGTTACGGCAAACACAATTAAAATGAGCGCAGGCTCCAAGCCGCCATTGATAAATCCGAAGAGTGCTACCGAGCCTACCACGAGACATTCGATGCCATTGGTAGCCAGAAATACCCGCTTACGATTAAATCGGTCTACCAAGCTACCACTATACAAGCCCCAAAATAAGGTTAGAAAGGTGATGGTCGCATAGGCGATATTGAAGTCTGACGACATGCCCTCCCGCGCAAAATACCAAGGTATGGACAGCATGGAGATGCCCTGGGCAAATCCAGAAACACCATTGGCGGTAAATAAGAGGGCAAGTGCTTGTCTGTTTTTCAAAATGGGAGTTTCGTGCTTATTTATAAAATTCAGCTGCAAGTTACAAAGAATAGCCTAAGGCAAAAGCTTCAACATTAACGGTATGTTCACCCCAATGGATTGCCCCGAAGTTATTTTTTTGATATCGGGTCTTCTAAGTGGGCATCATCCTATCTATTTTGCTTCATACTAACCTTAGCTTCGAGCCCTTGTACTTTCTTTTTTGCGTGGGATGAGGAGGTGAGCTGACATTTTTGGTCGTACTTATCATGCTTTCCTTAATCAAAGTCAGCTGTTCAATCATAAAAGTAGGCTGTTCATACAAAATGTCAGCATCGGAAGAATCCTCATACTACCTTTCTAAAAAGTAACCATTCAATATGCAACAAAAAGATACCGGCCCAAACCGACCTTATTGGAGATATGAAATCGATGAGCTCTTCAAGCAGCGCAAGGCTGAGATGCACGCAGCTGCGGTGAGTAGAGGAGGAGGCATTGCGAAGTATACAGATTGCTATACCGGTCAACAGTTGAGGGGTGGTGATGCTTATGACTATGAGCACATCCGCTCGGCAGAAGAAGTGTTCATGCAGTATCGTGATCGGCTAACCAATGATCAGATTGCAGTCCTCGTCAATTGTCCTGCCAATATAGGCGTGACTTTGCGGACGATCAATCAGAGTAAAGGAAAAAGAAAATTAGAAGAATGGCTCACCCAAGAGGTGATCCAACGATTTGGAATCAATCAGTCCCTCGCCCTCCAAGCCGCTAAAAAAGCTGATGAGGGGATTGGGGGAATGTTTAGGAGGTTTTGAAATATAAATTAGAAGATGCAAAGGCTAGTCGTAAATTATAATCCTAATACGTATAATTTTACAATTGAATCGACATTTGACTATAAGAAAACTGTTTTTACGCAATTTGTTGAAAATCGAAAAAGTAATAGGTCTAAGATAGTAGACTGGTCTGAAGACTTGTTTAAAACTTATGCTAGCTCTATTAATGAAAATTGCTTTGAGGTTTGTATTACGTGTGACGACTTTGAAAAGTTAGAGATCGAAAGACAAATTGATGAATTAGCCAATTTAGAGGATAACGAAAAGATAGAAATTAATGCAAATTTTAACATTGTAGATATTGACGGCTTTTTTAAATCGGTTTCTACTTATGAAAGTTATTTAAAAGACCACCGTAATGATCTGGTTAGAAGAGCCTACGAAAAAGTAGAACCCATAATTGAGAGTAGACATAAGAGCGAAGTAAGTATTGTGGTTGCCGCAACTATGAGTGCAGGAAAGTCAACTGTACTTAATGCTTTAATTGGGAAGACTTTGCTGCCGTCAAAGAATGAAGCTACTACTGCAACTATATGTAAGTTGAAAATAAATAATTCTCTGGCAAGCTTCAGAGGAAGCTTGTCGGAATTTGATAAAGAGTTATTTGAGGATAATATTGATGCTAATTGGATTTCAGAAAAAAATGAAGCTGCAAATAACCCTGAATCCGACCTGAATATTTATTTAGAAGGTCCTGTTAGCGATTTTGATACAAACGATATGGATATATTCTTTGTAGATACACCAGGGCCAAATAATTCGCAAAATAATCGCCATAAAGAAGCCACCTATACCTATTTAAAAGATGAAGAGAAAAAGCCAATTCTGATATACATTTTAAATGCAACACAGTTGAGGACTAATGATGAGTTGCATACACTCAATGAAATCAGCAAGTTTCTTAAGAAAAATAAGGCTAGTAATGACAGAATTATTTTTGTTTTAAATAGAATAGATGACTTAGATCCTGAAAAGGAACCATTAAATGAAGTAATTAGTAAGACAAAACAGTATTTAAAAGATAATTTTGAAATTGCTAATCCTAAAATTTTCCCTGTTTCAGCAGAATATGCCAGAATTGCTGTAAAAGCATCTAAAGATGAAGAATTAAGTCGAAATGAAAAAAATAACTTATTAAAGTTTCAAAAAGCTTTTAAACCAGATATAGAAAACAATTATTCAGGGGTTGCCACATTTAATTACTTACCAGTTCCATTAGGTTTAAAGCAAAAAATCAAGAACGAGATAGGTGTGGTCGGATGGAAAGATGATCTTATCTATAGTGGATTGTATGGATTAAAGCAGTATATACAGTATTATATAAAGCATCAGCAAAGTAATGATATGGCGCGGTCAGTCTATGATTTACTAGATAATATTACTGCTTACATTGTTAATAAAATAGATGGTGAAATAGTGGATCGGGTGAAAAACGAGGTAATTATAAATGAATACAGTAGAAGAGGGGATCATAGTGTATTTATTGAGGATATAGGTAAAGAAATGCGTTGTATTAAACCAAATGTTTATTTTTTAAAAAAGGTACGGACCGATTTATCTAACCTACAAGTCCATCTTGAAGCATACCTTAGAGTAAAACCATATCTTTCGGCATTTCAGTTTGAGGCTTTTTTGGATGTGTTTAGAGAAGGTATCGAAAAGATCCAAGAAAGCTACAATTTACAAGCCAAAGAATATTTTTCTGACTTAACCGAAGATGTTAAAAATTTGGTCAGAAAACATTATTCGATATCGAATCTAGATGATCAAATATGTCAGGTTTTTTATCATAAATTTTCCAATAAAACATTCTTGTTGAATTGGAATGATCAAGGATTAATGTCTTTTATAAAAAAAAATGACAAGAATCATTTGCATAATCCGCAAATCATTGATCAACTTTTAGAAATCTGGACACTCTTTAAAGATGGAAAGCTATCTTATTCTGCAGTTGATATTAAAGATAATGTTTTAAGGCCTGTTTTAAGAGATGTTCGCAACGAAGTGAATAATATAAATTATAATATTAAGTTACAATATGAAAAAGTTCAAAAATCTATTTTAATAATTGTTAATACAGATATTGGCAAAAAGATTCGAGAGAGTGATGATACTGTAATATCAGAATTGAATGACCTTAAGTCAAATCTGATATTGAATTTCAATCTTATAAAATAATTATCTAAGAAATTTCCAATCACGATAAGGTATTAAAGAAAGTTTTGAGAATTTAAAACCATAAATTGACTTTCTCAACGGATAGGAATCATCATTCTTAATAGTAAGCATCTATGATTTGCTAAATATAAAAATATATAATATGTATAGACTCGAAGTAAACTACAAACCTACAAGTTATGACTTTTCGATCAAAAGTAACTTTGATTATGATGGGACTAGCTTTGGTCAATTCGTTGCAGAGCGGAAAAATAATCCTTCTAAAATCGTTAATTGGTCAGAAGATTTATTTAGGACATTTGCTGAGTCTATCAATGAAAATTGTTTTGAGGTTTATATTACATGTAACGACTTTGAAAAGTTAGAGATCGAAAGACAAATTGATGAATTAGCCAATTTAGA
>JAFIEW010000037.1 GCA_020832375.1 Cyclobacteriaceae bacterium | reverse complement strand
GGGTCGTTTTAGCAGCTTCAACAGCTACACTGCAAACAAGCGGATAAGCATATATTATTTTGTCTAAAAATAAAATCGTTACTTTTGCATTTTGGTTTTATGGTCTGCTTCAGAAATCACTGAAAAAAAGCTTAGATATCTGATCTGAAGTGAATAAAAAAGCCTGTTTCACCAACGGCATTCCATGATCTCTCTAATCGAAAGACCGCATCATAAAAAGTTACTATATCTATCCCTACACCACCACCATAAAGGTATCTGTTTTGAAGTCGCTCATTTAAGGGGTAGGGGACTGAATTCCACACATGGCCTTGATCAAAAAATGTTTTTAAATAAATTTCAATGGGTACTTTATTGAACTGGTCAATAGGCATTACCCTACCAATATTGGCTATGTAATCCAGTAGTTGGTATCTTAGGGTATTCCTCTGTAGAAGGTAGTGCTGTCCTTCGATTACATTAAGCTCAAAACCTCGTACTAATTCTTCACCAAAGCCCATTGCTCGAAAATGAGTGTAGGGTTGCACCGAGGGGAAAGAGGTCTGTCCACTGACGCTATTACTTAGGAAAACCCCTTTTCCTAACGGCTTGAAGTTGAAGTAGCCTGCATATAAGCTACTTTGATTGATGTCGTTAAATAGGCCTAGTCCGAACTGATCAAACCTTACGGTAAATCTTTTTCCTTTCAAGGCATATTGTATATTGTCTCTATTATCGTGAGTGAAGGCGTAGGAAAACCTAAAAAATCGCTGACGATTGGTATCTCCAAGTAAAAAGTCCGGGTTAATAGCCAAAACTGTATCAGCTACTTTCCTATCTCGGTATTCTAAAGTGAAGCGATGGAAATTATAAAAAGAATTTCTAATACTAAAAATTGCTCCTGCCTCAATGTCCTCTTGCAGACTCTCCGTGCCCAAATTAATAAAATCTTGGAAGTGATCCACCGTTTGCACGTTTACGTTGGGGAATTCACGGTAGCCACCATAGAACATGAGGCCATGAGTTTGCTTTCTATTCAAATAAGGGATACTATACCTCAACTCAAAGTGTCTGG
Organism: Cyclobacteriaceae bacterium; assembly: GCA_020832375.1. Classification (GTDB taxonomy): domain Bacteria; phylum Bacteroidota; class Bacteroidia; order Cytophagales; family Cyclobacteriaceae; genus JAFIEW01. Next base: position 30,341 of record JAFIEW010000037.1, on the reverse strand, counting down.
CAAAGCCAAATTGAGCGGTGATCTTCAGCTGCTCATTCATTCCTCGTACATTCTCTTGGTAGAACTTCATGCCATATATAGTTCTGTCAAGACTACGTCCTTGATTGACCCACCACTCGTTAAAATTTCTGTCTGCCAGATCAAATAGGGGGAGGGGAAACGTATACCATCTTTCTTTTACCTTGACAAGTATATCGATGGTTTCATTATCGACCTCTAGCTCTGAAATATCGATGGTTAAAAATAGGCGAGTATTTCTTATTTTGTCCTTGTCGCGTGCTAGTCGCTCTTTGAGTTCTGATCGCAAATATTCGCCTCCTGATTTGATCTCCATTTCTCTCGTGATGATTCGCTTTCTAGTTCGCTTATTCCCTATCACGAATACTTTGTCAATTTTTACCCTTGAGCTGTCAATGCTATCTTCGCCGGCAACATTACTCACAGATTGACCCTTGACATCAATCATAAAAAGGCATAGACTACCCAAAAATAAAAAAGCAAGACCTCCTACACGCATATTTTTCAATCAATGTATCTTTCAGACCTATCGATAAGATCTATTCTGTAGCGCAAACTTAACTCCCTTGGTCTGTATTTTAACGTAATTTAAACTAAGATCTTAATCTTAGTCATCATAATTTTTCAATATGCACATTTAAAAGAAGACAAACTCTTTCTTAGATTTATTTTCTTTTAATTTTTCGTGGAATGAGGGTATGGCATTTTACTGTGATCCAAACCACCTTAATCGTTTTCTTGGGTATGTTTGGGAGTCACTGCATTACCTTATCCAAAAAAGTGTCTGAAAAGCAATGCTGCAGCTGGAATTAGCATGACTGAAAGGGCCATTGATATAAGAACATAAAGTGCAGATTCTTCTTCCTTTACATTAAGAAAACTTGCGAAAATGGTGATTTTTGTCGCTACAGGAAATAGCGGTATGAGCATCATGAGTTCGAATACAGTCTGGGGCAACGCATTAAAATAAAAATAATCCAGTGTTAGAAACCCTGCCATGATAATAACCCCAAAGACTACTCTAAAACCCAATATTTTTATATAAGCCATCCAATTGGTGGATTTTATTTTCAGGTGACTCACGTTCATTCCTAGTAGCAACATACCTAGGATTGCCGATGACCATTCTATTACTTCAAACGCTTCAGCTACTTGATCTCCTAAGCTTAATTCATAATACCTACACACTAAGGCCGCAACAAAAATATAGAAAAAAGGTATTTGCAGCACCTTAAAGATAGCCGCCTTTTTTTCAATTTGGGTTTTGCAAAGTTGATAGAACCCTACCGTATTGGCATAAAAGGCCGAACCTAAATATATACAAATGAGTGCACTGATATAAGAGCTGCTAAAAAGAGAAAGTACCACTGGAATACCAAAAAAAGTAATGTTGTAGTATGTGAAACTACCAGTAAGAAAGGCCTTGTCTACTGTTGAACTGGACTTTTTAGAAATGAGCTTGGCCGGAATATTCATCAGAGCTGAAAAAATGAAGGTGATGATTGGTAAAAAAAGGAGTAAACTTTTTTCAGCACCAAGTACATGTTTGAATACCAATGCGGGTATCAATAGGAAGATGACGATTTTACTGATCCAATTTGCATTTAGCCATCCTTTTCTGTCGATATACCATCCTATTGGAATAAAAACCAAAACATAAGCCAGTTTTCTATATAGGTCAAAAATTAAATCCATAAAGAAACTTACGAAGCTTAGTCTGGGAGGCTTCAGAATTTAGATCAGCGGTTGGTAAAGAATCTTTCGCTATGTAGGAGTCGAGTAGACGCCTATTGGCGTCTTGATCTAAAACTTTTTCTTTAGTCTATAAAAATTCACTCTTGGTCGAATATTTTATTTTTCTTGCTTTTTACATTTAGAAATAAATTTCCTGTTATTGATTTTTTCGCAATCGATTGAAATATCACAACAATCGATTGAGGAAAGGATTGGAGTGTGTTATTTCTTTATTTTTTAAATAAAAATACTTTAATAATGCAATTCATAAAGAGGCTCCTTTTTCATAAATTGGTGAAGCTTAATTAATTAACTGGCAAACAAACACTATTTCTGATGAAAAAAATCTACAGCTTTTTAAGTTGCGTACTACTATTTCTAGTGCTTTCTACCACTGCTTACTCACAGCAGGTATTAATGCAGGGTTGGTATTGGGACTATCCAAAGACCAATGCTGGACACCAATGGACAGACACCTTGAGACATCAAGTAAGTGAACTAGGTGAAGCAGGTATCACTCACCTATGGATCCCCCCGCATGTAAATGCAAGCTTTGGTCCAGGCTCCAATGGATATGATCCAAGAGATATCTATGATGTCGGAGAATTTGACGGTCCTACAGGATTTGGTACACGTGAGGCCTTTGACGCAATGACAGCAGCTTTTAGAGAAGCTGGAGTGAAGGTAATTGGAGATATGATCTACAATCATCGTGATGGAGGAGACCCTGAAGACAACCCTGAGGTAAGAAATTATATTTTAAAGCAAGGCAATTACGCCAATACCACAGGCGCTCCCTATCCTTCGGATCGATTCCGCAATCGATTGGAGATTGGTGGAGATACTGGTAGAGGTGCAGGCACCTATTTTTTCAAACTATCTTCTGAATCAGGACAATTTACTGGAAGTGGTGTCAATGTCTTTTTTTGGACAGCATCTGGAGGTGGCGCATCAGCTGGTGCTCCTATTGACGTGCCCAACACCAATGTCGGAGGGGGAGATTGTGCGCAGGACTTTTTTGAAGCACCACTTAATCGTGAATTAAGGATGCAACTTAGAGACCCTTCTACTTGTGGAACTACCGAGTTCGCTGTCACGATCACCGAAGATGATTTTGATCCCAACGGCGATTTCCTAATCATAAGAATGCCTAATTTCAACAGTGGCTATACCGACCATCGTTTTTACGGTATTTGGGATGCTGAAAATGAAGCAGATATTGTCAATGAATTGAGATATCAGACTTTCACAGACTTCACTGAAATGCCCTCAGGTCAGGGTGGAATGAATTGGGAAAACTTCAAACCCAATGGTAGGCCTACCTCTCTTTCTGGAGATTTAGATGCTATGATTTTCTTCTATGATTATGATCAATCTCCCGTTATGTTTGGAGATGAAGTGGGTAATGCTCGTGCTAGAAATACCATAGATGCTTTGCAAGAATGGACCAAGTGGAATCATGAAGAAATCGGTATTGATGGTCTAAGAATTGATGCTGTGAAGCATTTTGATACCCCCTTTATGGGATCTTTATTGAACTACCTCCATGACGAAGGAATAGCAATGGATATGGTAGTAGGGGAGTCTTTTGATTTCTCTCCCGGCGTGCTTGCTGATTGGGTCAATGGCGTTCGTGATAATATGAATCCAGAAACTTTTCAAAGTGTAAGACCCAGGGTATTTGACTTTCATCTTAGAGAAGAGCTTCGCCAAGCTCATGATGTCATGGGATATGATGTGCGAAATCTATTTACTCGAAATACTGTCACTCAGACGAACCTCAGTGGTTTCGACCTAGTCACATTCCTCAATAATCATGACTTCAGAGCACCTCGAGGCGAAGGTAATGGTTTCGAGCGTTTGGTGATGAATGACCCTATTCTAGGATATACCTACTTGCTCACCAACAATCAACTTGGAACCCCTACCATTTTCTACTCTGATTACTACGGGTATAAGCCAAATATATTTAACTACCACCCGGAAAATGTAGCTCCTATGAAAAATGAGCTCAATGACCTACTGGAGATCAATCGTCGATTTATTGACGGGTCAGAATGGATAGATCCACTCACAAGAATCAATGATGCGCCTGCAGCTAACTATATTTCCGGGCAGGCAACTACTAGTTTGGTTTATATGATGCAAGGAACAACAATGCCCGGTGAAGATGAGCCACGTAGAGTACTGGTAGCAATTAATTTTGCTGGTGAGCGACTTGAGATGGATATTAACATCGCAGGTGGTGTTGATGAAGGAACTGTTTTTACTGATCTTCTTGCTAATAGTGCATTAGAGATCACTACTGTAGAAAATAAAAATGCAGGCCTAAATAATGCCGTTTATCTCAATATTCCCGCTAGATCTTATTCAGTATGGGTTCAGGGAGAGCTCGAGGAGTTTCAGCCATCTGCTATTGCTGAGGTGGCAATTGAGAATGTTTCCGGGAGTCTAAGGGTGGATTGGACGCTAGATGGCGCAGCTGAAAATTTAAATGGTTTTCTTATTGAGAGAAAGGTAGGCGATCAAGACTTTGAGGTGATTAGACGAACACTGGGTTCTGCAAGATCATTTACTGATGATAATGTGCCCGGAGGAGAGGCTGTTCAGTATCGCGTCAGTAGCCTTTATTTAGGATTAAGCTCTAATCCGACCCTATCCGATTTATTTTCTTTACCTAATAACATAGAGCATTTACAAACTTCCTTTGATGAGGATCCTGCTTTCATCGAGCTCACTTGGACTCATGACCCTGAGTTTACCAATCAGCTTTTAGTGGAGCGTAGTGGAGATGATGCTGATTTTGAAACTATCGCCACATTAGCCGCCGATAGCACGCTTTATCGCGACGAAGATTTAGAGATGGAAGTGGCTTATCGGTACCGTATCATCGCTGAGGGGGATGGGGGAAGCATTGCTAGTCGAATTACAAACCCTATTATACTTGGACTTGAAGATAATTCTGGAGTAGAAACTGTAGGGATTATTGGATCTGCAACTGCCAATGGTTGGGAAAGGTCTACTCCAATGAACAGGGTTGGAAATACCCCACAATGGGAGTTAGTTATTGAATTGGAAGCGGATAGTGTCAAGTTTAGAGCAAACAACAGCTGGGAGATCAACTGGGGGGCAACAGCTTTCCCTAGTGGCACCGGACTACAAGATGGGCCTAATATTCCTATTTCAGAAGCAGGAACGTATCGCGTACGATTTAACCACTTAACAGGTGTATATTCTTTTGAGGAAACCCAAGAGGATCCTGATGAAACTGAAGACCCAGAGGATGGTGATGAGGAAGATAGTGATGAGGGAGACGAAGATGAGGATTCAGAAGAAAGTGATGAAGATACCGATGATAGTGAAGAGGATAACCAAGATACCGAACCAGGCGATGGTAACGAAGAAGGAGCAATTACTAGCTTAGGAAACTTGGATGATAATGATGTAAGCGTATACCCCAATCCTACCACCGGACATATTCAACTTCATCTTCCACAAAATAGTGGAGTCAAGGAAGTTCACATACTTGATATTAGCGGTCGCTTATTGAAGTCAGAGCTATTAAAGGTAAATCAACAGAATTATCAGCTAGATATCACCTCCTTGCCACAAGGTACTTACCTATTGAATATCGCAGGGGAAAGAGGCAAAGTGATGAAGCGCGTGGTGAAGCAGTAGCTCCTTTGACTAGGTGCGACCTTAATAATTAATAAACATACAAACAGAACCTTAAAGTGCGGGAGAATTACTTCTCCCGTCTTTTGAACCTAAAAACAAACAGACATGAAGAAAACTTACTTAGCACTCGTCAGTATCATAATACTGGTGATGACGTCCTTGGGTAGTATTGCTTGGGGGCAAAGTAGCATATCCTTGGTAGGAGATGGAACTGAGTTCGGATGGCCGCCTTTTCCAGGAGATGATCCGAATGATCCGATACAGTTGGAGAGAATAGGAGATACCGATACATGGGTAGCCTTCGGGATTGAATTATATGGTGGTCCTGTTAAGTTTCGAGAAAATAATACTTGGGATGATGATGATTGGGGAGGTGTTTGGCCAAGCGGTAATACAACAGCAGCTAATATCAATACTGAAGAAGGTATTTACAATGTTTTTTTGAACTTAGCTAACAATACCTTTGGATTTCAAGAAGCAGGGGAGGTCACCTTCCGACTTGATTTGAGCCAAAATCGCTTGGCAGACTTAAATCCTCGAGTGTTCCTAGCTGGTAATGTGCAGACACCCGATTGGCAAGAGCCGGGCACGAATACAGCTTATCAGCTGGAGGAAAGCGGCACAGAGCCCGGAATTTATGAAATTACTTTTTTTGCAGAACTAGGAAGCCGCGAGTTTAAGTTTTTTGCCCTACCGAGTGACATTGCAAATCAAACAGAGGCGGGTTGGGAATATGGAGAGTGGGCAGGTGGTCCCAATCGGTCCGTAGATATTCAAGCGGGTCAAACCTATGAATTTACTTGGGGACCGGCAAGGGTTTTAAATACTACCGCTGATTTTAACCTATCGACAAACAATAATCCAAGCTTTCAAATTCAAGAAAGCATACCAGGAACCTTACCAGAAACCTTATCTTCAGCCATAGAGGGGATTGCTTTACTCAATGATGATAGTGAAATTTTAATTAATCTTGAACCCTCTGATTGGACTAGGGATGGGAATACACTAAGTATCAATTCTGCGATAATTCAAGATCAAGAACCTTCTGAAGGTCAGTCTATTCCTTTTTTAATTCGTTTTGATCGCTCTACTTTAGAAAATGACGTGGTGCTGGTTCAGGTAGATATCATCGATTTTGATTCTTTCGCCTTGAGCAGTCCTGCAAATGAGGCAGCGTTCGATACCAATGAGAGTGGAAATATTGTCTTCGAATGGGATGAATTATCTGAAGATGATCCTAGCTATACAGTTTATGTCGGATTAGCATCTGCGGACTTAAGTGACCCTGATCAGCGATTACTTACTTTAGCAGCTGATGATGGTGGTGAATTAAATCGCTTAACAATTGATCGGCAATCACTTTTTGATGATTTGGTTGCAGCCGCAAATATTGATCTCAGCAATATTTCATCCTTATCTTTTTCTTGGAACGTTGAGGCGAATTTTTCCGCTGATGGTGAACCACAAACCGCTTTATCTACTAACGGCCCCCGTACTTTTACCCTCATCCCACCGAGATACGAAGTAGCTTTCCAAGTGGATATGAGTCAAAGTACTGCCTATGACCCAAATAGTGAAAATATATTTCTTTCAGGCACTATTACTGATCCGGCATTTCAGCTACCTGGCAGCAATCAGGACTTGCAATTAAGTGCTGAAGGCGATGGTGTTTACACCTTGACTTTAGAGTTATTTCCTGGGGAATATCAGTACAAATATTTTAGAGTACCCATTGGTGGTGAAACCTTCGATAATGGCGAGTGGGTGGGAGACCCCAATCGCTCAGTCACGATTACGGATAATATGACTATCAATGATGTTTGGGGACCTGCCTTCTTTCCTCAGCCAAGCGCTGATTTTGATTTAACAGAACAAGAAAATGTGCTACTGGCTTATGAGGTAAATCGAGCGGGAACAGAAGTTGCTCAGTTGTTTTTGAATGATGTAGAGGTAGATGAAAATAACTTCTTCAATGAAGCGAATAATTTAGTAATCGACGGTGATTTTCTAGCAGGTATTCTAACGGAGAATGAACAGACTGTTGAGTTAGAAGTACGTTTTGAATCTTCAGGTGAGCGCTTTGCAATTGAAATTCAAGCTACTAACCCACCGACTTTCACGCTGACTTTAAGTGGTGATAATGCTACTTTGAATGGTGCTGGGGAATACATAGCGGGTGAAGAAGTCACCGTTTCAGCTTTGCCTGATGCGAGCTTCAGTTTTGTGCATTGGCTCGATGAGGAAGAGTCTGTGGTAAGTGGAGAAGCCGAATTTTCTTTTATAATGCCTAACCGGGCAGTAGAGCTTACTGCTGTAATGAGCGTAACTACTTTTGATTTAATAGCTCCTGCTGCAGCGAGTATATTTGATAGTCAGTCCGATGACCCGATCGAATTTGAATGGCAAGAATTTGAGCAAGCCGATTATCGGCTTTATATCGGTCTCGTAGGCTCTGATTTAAATTTGGAAGAAGATCGATTAGCTTCTTTCATCATAGAGGGAGAGGAATCTATCAGTTTAGCAGCAGAAGGTTTACTTTCAGATTTAGTGGCAGCTGTAGACATTGACCTCAATAATGTCAATCAACTTGACTTTATTTGGAATGTTGTGGCAGTTAATAGTGATGATAGTTCCGCTCCATTTGCCATCTTTTCGTCTAACGGCCCCCGTACTTTTTCCCTCATCCCACCGAGATATGAAGTAACTTTCCAAGTGGATATGAGCCAAAGTACTGCCTATGACCCAAGTAGTGAAAATATATTTCTTTCAGGCACCATTACTGATCCGGTATTTCAGCTACCTGGCAGCAATCAGGACTTGCAATTAAGTGCTGAAGGCGACGGTATTTACACCTTGACTTTAGAGTTATTTCCTGGGGAATATCAGTACAAATATTTTAGAGTACCCATTGGTGGTGAAACCTTCGATAATGGCGAGTGGGTGGGAGACCCCAATCGCTCAGTCACGATTACGGATAATATGACTATCAATGATGTTTGGGGACCTGCCTTCTTTCCTCAGCCAAGCGCTGATTTTGATTTAACAGAACAAGAAAATGTGCTACTGGCTTATGAGGTAAATCGAGCGGGAACAGAAGTTGCTCAGTTGTTTTTGAATGATGTAGAGGTAGATGAAAATAACTTCTTCAATGAAGCGAATAATTTAGTAATCGACGGTGATTTTCTAGCAGGTATTCTAACGGAAAATGAACAGACTGTTGAGTTAGAAGTACGTTTTGAATCTTCAGGTGAGCGCTTTATAGTTGAAATTCAAGCTACTAACCCACCGACTTTCACGCTGACTTTAAGTGGTAATAATGCTATACTCAGCGGAGCTGGTGATTATACTTCTGGGACTCAAGTTACAGTAAGTGCAACTCCAGATTCAGGATATGAATTTGTGCTATGGGAAGATGAATCCCAAAACCTCTTGAGTGAAAACTCTGAATTTCTTTTTACCATGCCTAATCGAGACGTTGTCTTAACAGCAATTATAAGGCTGGAGGAAGGTGACGAGGGAGATGACGAAGGCGATGGAGATGACGGCGACGAAGGTGATGCTGATGAAGATAGCGGGGATGATGGAGATGACAACGGAGAAGATGGTGGTGATGAAGACAGTAGTGATGGTGGCGACGATAGCGGAGATGATGATGGGAGCGATGATGGAGATGATGGAGATGATGGAGACGATAGCGGTGATGACGGAGATGACGAAGACGATAGCGGAGATGACGGAGACGATGGCAGTGATGACGGCGACAATGATGGAGATGACAATGGCGAAGAGGAAGAAACTATCACTTCAGTCACTGAAAGCCTACTCTCAGAGGTTAAGATTTACCCTAATCCAACAAGAGGTCTTGTGAATATTAAAGTTGACGTTGCCATATCGGAAGTTAAAGTGATTTCAATGACTGGGCAGCTTCTTTATCAGCAAACGGGCATCAAACAGCCAATCGATTTGAGTAGCTTGCCTAGAGGAACCTATCTGTTGGAGTTATCAAGTGACGAACAGCATATTAGGAAAAGAATAGTCCTGCAATAATACTAAATGACAGTAAAGTCTAATAACTAAAAACCACTTCCTTTAGAGGAAGTGGTTTTTTTATACTTATTGGTTCTTAGGTAGTTACACGACAAATAAAAACTTGGGTTCAAATATCAAAATTACATTCAGTCCATGATGCAATTACACCTATCATTCGCCTCATTAATCTGAATGATAGTTTTAAGGCTCGCTTTCATAAAATAGACCTAGTATCAGATTTTGATGTTTCGTCTTCGGCTAAATCACCCCATTAACTTTAGCTTCAGATATATGCTTTATTCTTCGGTATTCCTATAAAAAGTCATGATGTAATTATGCGACATATAAACCATAGCATGTAACAGTGTCTGTTACAATGTTTCGAAAAAATATACTTTAAGTGGGTATCGGGATCAAACTTAAAGCTGCTCATCACATAGATGCTATGAGTAATTCACTCTCATCATCTGAGAGTAATAGTGCTATTCTTTTACCTTTGGTACTCGAAAATAATTAGAGTCTTTTTGCGGCGCGTTTTTCAAACCCTTTTCCCTTGGCAAATGCTCACCCACTATGTCCTCCCTCATCTGATTGGTTTCCCAAGTCATAGTGGATAGTGGTTCTACTCCATCAGTATCTACCTCATTTAATTGTTCTACCCAATTCAAAATACCATTTAGGTCTTTTTCCATTTTCTCAGCATCACTATCATCAAATCTCAATCTAGATAAATGTGCTAAGTTGTGAATCGTTTTTTTATCTATTTTCATGGTCTCGTAACGTTCTATGGTGGCTTTTCAATATATAATTTGATTGTAAAATTACTCCTAAAGTGAATAAGAATACAAGTTTTTGTGATCTTAATTATGAGTTTTCGTAAACTTCGTTCATTTTGTTGGGATGATACTCTTTGAGCACTTTCTCGATTTGAAGATAGGTCGTTTCTTTCAATTGCTCAATGTCATCAAGAGTAAGTCCCTTTGTACTTATGGGCGGAGTATAAACCATCGTAGCTACTCCTGGCCTAGGCAGATACTTACCGTCGTCAGGGAGCAAATGCCAATTGTGGGGAAGTGCCACCGGCAAAATAGGTGTTTGGCTTTGTATAGCAGCGCGAAAAGCACCATCTTTAAAACGAGCCATTTTTGGTGGGTTATCTGAAAAGATACCTCCTTCTGGAAAGATACCTAAACAAAAGCCTTTTTTTAAAACCTCTATGCCGCGGTCGATACTTTTATATCTGCTCTTCATGCTGTTTCGATCAATTGTAATATGCAATCGACTGTACATATAACCGAAAACAGGGACTTTAGCGAGGGAGTTTTTTCCTATAAATACTATCGGGAGCGGACTTAAACCTAAGGTAGGGATGTCATAAAACGAGAAATGATTAGCACAAATGACGTATTTTTTGGATCGGTCAATATGTTCCTTTCCTTTTATATTTATTGGGTATCCAGAAAAAATAAAGAAAAAGTATGCCCAAAAGCGATTTGCGTAAGCAGCCCATTTGCGAAAGGATGAATTGAAAATTGCTAACAGAAAAACAGGGAAGCATATCAGCATCCCACTAAAAAAGATAAAAATACAATAGGTCGAATGAATTCTACGAAGAATACGCATGCTAAAACTTCATTTTCATAATGGTTGAAATCCTTGTTTTTATATAGTTTCCTTTGTTTCGCTTCGCTTGATGCAGCGATTAAGTATGTAGTTCATTTAAATTGATTGATGCTCCAAATGCACCTGCAGGCCTCAAATTTTAATGCAAAATGTAATACTGTAGTTACCATCTTTTCTAATTTATCAAGGTCTTAATTGATTCAAAGGTAATTCATTTTATAGAGAGTACATGGGGATTTGCTAGAAGCTGACATTAAAGTACTTATCTTTTGTTTTACGATCAATGTTTTTCTGGTAAGGTTGAGTTGGGCATTGATTGATATAGATGAAGTGAATCGGTATGAGTGCGTTTTCATTCCAACAATAATAAAATCTGAATTTATTTTGCTGCACTTTAGACTCGGTTTAAATTAGGAGTAAAAATAGTGAATTGACCTATACATATATGGTATATTCGCTAATTTTGAAACTATGTATGGTCATAGGCAATCTAACAGAAAGTAGTTTATGTGCCAAGCTATTGGCATCGAATTAGTTAGTAACGATGTGAAATGGGGCTCGTACATGTATATTAGGGTAAATTTATTTATTATATTTTAAACGGATTGTTATGCAAGAGACGATAAAATCGAGCGAGCAGGCGATAGCGCTTGAAGATAAACATGGTGCACATAATTATCATCCGCTTCCTGTAGTTCTCGCGAGAGGAGAAGGAGTATTTATGTGGGATGTAGAAGGGAAAAAATATTATGATTTTTTATCCGCATATAGTGCCGTAAATCAAGGGCATTGCCACCCTCGTATATTGGATACATTAATTCAGCAGGGAGGTACGCTTACCCTTACCTCAAGAGCGTTTTATAATGATCAATTAGGGCCTTTTGAGAAATATATTACGGAGTATTTTGGCTTTGATAAAGTGTTACCGATGAATACAGGTGCAGAGGCGGTAGAAACTTGTATCAAAATAGCTAGAAAGTGGGGTTATGAGAAGAAAGGAGTAGCAGAGAATGCAGCTCAGATCATCGTTGCCAAAAATAACTTCCATGGCCGTACAACTACGGTAATCTCATTTAGCAATGATAATAATGCTAGAGACAATTTCGGTCCTTATACTCCTGGGTTTATACCTGTGGACTATGATGATCCAAAGGCAGTAAGAGAAGCATTTGAGTCCAATCCGAATGTGGTAGCCTTTTTGGTAGAGCCGATACAAGGTGAGGCGGGAGTATATAGGCCATCCAATGATTATATTAGAGAGTGTAAGAAGATATGTGAAGAATTTGATGCACTTTTAATAGCTGACGAAATACAAACAGGAATTGCAAGGACAGGTAGTCTTTTGGCTGTTTGTGGTGATTGTAGCTGTAAGGGGCATTGTGAGCGTCAAGAGGAGACCTATGTTCGTCCTGATATGGTTGTACTAGGAAAAGCAATTTCTGGTGGTTTTTATCCTGTTAGTGCGGTGCTTGCAGATGATGCGGTGATGAATGTGATTGGTCCTGGTCAACATGGGTCTACCTTTGGCGGTAATCCACTAGGAGTCAAAGTAGCAACTACTGCCTTAGAAGTGGTAAGAGATGAGAAGCTAGCCGCTAATGCTCGAAAGTTAGGACATATCTTTAGGGAGCGCATGCAAAATGTGGTCGATAAATATGATTTAGTAAAGCTAGTGAGAGGTAAAGGATTACTTAATGCTATTGTCATTAATGATTCTGAAGATAGTTCTACAGCTTGGGATATTTGCATGAAACTAGCTGAAAATGGTTTATTGGCAAAACCTACTCATGGTAACATCATTAGATTTGCTCCTCCTTTGGTCATTACAGAAGAACAAATTCACGATTGCTGTGATATCATAGAGAGAACAATTGCTAACTTTAACAAGTAGCTTGTTTAAAAAAGTTATCGTTTGAAATAAGAAAGGAGACCTAGAGGTCTCCTTTTTATGTTAATGCTTGCTGAAGGTCCGCTATCAGGTCGTCAATATCTTCAATACCTACGCTTAATCGAATCATGGAGTCTGTAAGTCCCATATCTAATCGATCCTTACGCGGAATGGCAGCATGCGTCATAGTAGCTGGGTGTCCGGCGAGTGATTCTACACCTCCTAGTGATTCTGCTAGAGAGAAAACTTCAAATTTTTCTAGGATGCGGAAGGCTGCTTCTTGAGTGTCTTCGTGTAATGAAAAAGAAACCATACCTCCAAAATCTTTCATTTGTCTTTTTGCAATTTCAAAGCCACAATGATCTTCGAACCCTGGCCAGTTAGTCTGTTTTACTTTAGGGTGAGATCTCAAGAAGTGAGCTATTTTTCTCCCGTTTTCACAGTGTTGTTTCATTCGTACGGCCAGTGTTTTAATGCCCCTGAGGCTTAGAAAGCAATCTTGAGGTCCTGGTACGGCTCCAGACGCATTTTGAATATAAGCCAATTCTTTGCCCAAAGCTTCATCTCGGCAGATTAATGCACCCATGATCACATCCGAATGACCTGCAATATATTTCGTAAGTGAATGCATCACAATATCAGCGCCTAAGGATAGTGGCTGTTGCAGTGCAGGTGAGCTGAAAGTGTTGTCTACCGCTAATAAGATATTTTTTTGCCTTGTCAGCTTAGCTATGGCTTCAATATCAATAATTTTCATACTTGGATTAGTTGGTGTTTCTACCCAAATGAGACGCGTATCCTCATTGATATGGGCGCTGACTTCTTGGATGTTCCCCATATCGACAAAATGAAATGTTATTCCAAACTTAGCAAAGATTCCAGTAAAAAGACGGTAACTACCACCATAAAGGTCGCGAGTACTGATCACTTCATCACCTGGCTTTAATAATTTAAGTACCGCATCGATAGCTGCGAGTCCGGATGCAAAGCATAGGCCTACAGTACCAAGTTCCAAGGCTGCAAGATTATTTTGCAGGACCTCTCGAGTAGGGTTTTTGCCTCTTGCATATTCGTATCCGAGATGCTTTCCTGGTGCAGATTGAGCAAAAGTACTTGTTTGATAAATAGGTGTCATAATCGCACCAGTAGATGGGTCAGGAACTATTCCTGCATGCAAAGCATCCGTTGCAAATTTTCTCTTTTTATTGTCTTTACTCATCATATAATTGATTAATAGCCAAATGACGTAATATAAATCATAATTGTAATTACTTCAATTATAAAAAAGGTGCTTAGAAAATAATCAATGGATGGAACATAACTTAAAAAAGAAGGTTCAATTCAAAATATAAATGTTAACCTTTTGGCTGGGTAGGAATATGAAAAGAAAATTCAGAACCATTGCCTCTTTCACTTTTTACCCGTATTTCCCCACCGTTCTGAACCACAAAATCCTTTGAAAGAATTAAACCGAGTCCAGTACCTTTTTCGCCTTTGGTTCCGACTCTACTAGTTTTCTTTTCTAAAGAGAATAAATGGTTTATTTCTGATTGATCAACACCGATACCTTGGTCTATCACTTTAAATACCATATCATTGCTGTTGTTTTTTGTGATGATCACCTCTACTTTACCTCCAGACTTGGTGAATTTTATGGAGTTACTAATTAAATTTCTAATTACGAACCGTATTTGATCTACATCTGCATATACCTTCTCACTAGGTGAAAAACTAGATGTAATCTCTATATCTTTATTCTTTGCTACAGTTACCAATGTTTTGAGTGTTGGTCTTAATAATTCTTCTAGCGTAATAGATTGTGGGGAAAAGTCCATTCTATCCATCTGTAGCCGAGCCCATGTGAGTAGATTATCCGTAAGTTCTACCGTGTTTTGCAAAGATTTATTGAGATCTTTAGCTAGTGCTTGTATTTCATCGTTGGTAAGTGAACCGTCTTTAAACAGTAATTCAGAAAAGCCAATAAGAGAATTCAATGGCCCTTTTAGATCGTGGGCAATAATTGAAAAGAATTTATCTTTAGTATCATTTAGTTTTTCAAGCTGTTGTTTTTTTTGATCTAGTTCCTCAAGGTATTTCTGAAGTTCTTTATTTTTATCTTCTATAGCTTTTTTTTGCCGCTCAATTTCCTCTTTCTGATTTTTAAGAGCGATAGTTCTAGACTCAATGGTATCTTCGAGACGTAGATTTTGTTTATGAAGCCTTTTGTTGTAAGATTTGACTATTATGTAGATAAGTAACAAACTAAGGCCTATATACAACAAAAACGCATACCATTTCCTGTAGATTGGGCTTTCGATTTGAAATTCAAAAGTTTCACTAAAGTACTCATTACCGAAAGGGTCTTTTATTTTAGCTTGCAAAATATAATTACCTTCCCTAAGATTTGTGTAATCTCTTACATACTGTTGACTGTATTTGGTCCATTGATTATCTAGCCCATCTAACTTAAAGGATGCCAACAGATTGGATAAGCGTCCGTAGTTGGGTGATACGAGCTCAGCAGTAAGATTATTGTCCGAATATGGAATTACCCCCCCATTTTTCTTGGTGCCAAAAAATAAATTGTACTTTTTACTCTGCCCAAAGGCGATACTTTTAAAAATGGGCTTGTTGATTTTAGGGTTTTCGAAATTGTTTTGGGTCTGTAAATGCGAAATCCCTTCATTGGTCACGTACCACAACTCATCTGTTGGGCTAAGTACTAGTTGCCCAAAGGTGGTAAGGGGTAGACTGTATCGACAGAGTACTTCAAAATACTTTTCTTTGTTTTCTTTCAAGATAAATATAAAGCTATGCTTATCATCTTTGGCTGTCACGAAGACTTTCCCTGCCTTATTTTTGATTATACCCTCAAATTTAAGACCCTCCTGACCTATAGCTTGAGCAACTCGTATTGGTTGCCATTGTTGTGATTTGGGATGATAAGTGATTAATGATCCTGCTATGCTTAAGCTAATTTGATCATTGAAGTCAAAAAGTTGAAAATTTTCTTTTTGCAGCTTACTAAGCGAATCAGAATGATTGAATCCTTTGCCATTCAAATACGAATATAGACCAGGTTTTTGCTGCGATATCCACAATGTAGAATCTGCATAGCCTAATCTCCATATTTTGTCTTTAAAACGATAAAGCGTATCAGCATCAGAAAATTTGCCGTTACCTAGGTAATCTATGCTTAAAAGATATTCATTGGCGGCTACAAGTGTTGCATTGGGTTTTTCAATAGAGGGAATAAGGTCCGTTGCATAAGTTCGAATAGAGCTTACCCGATAGGTCGTATCTTTAGAAACGCGATATACACCAAGATTTGTTGAAACTAATACAATTGGGTTTTCATCGTCTTTAGATATGGAAGAGAAACCCCAGCATTGGTCATCAATCCCAGGTATTTTTATAAAATCATTCCCTTCCTTATAAAAAACACCAGTTGAGGTCGATAGAAATAGCAACCCTTCATGAAAAACCATGTTGATGGTAGTGCCTGAAATATCGTTTTTTGCGTCCCACGACCTAACAGGAAATGCTAGGTCTACTTTAACAATACCTCTATTCAAACCCAGCCAGATATTTGCATTCGAATCAGAGAAGACAAAGCGAATATTCCCTTCTGGGAGGGAGTTCTCTTCGTCGATTAATTCTATAAGATTCCCTTCTAGATCGGAAATAATTACTCCCCCAATACGAGTACCTACAGCAAATCTATCTTTACTAATCACAGTACAGTGATAGGGATAGTTAGATTGTAAGTAGTTTTGATATTGAGTGCTAATGAGGCTAGGGATAGTTTCCTTCTTGTAATTGTAATTGTAAATAACTCCGCTTCGGCTTATTAGCAACCATTCACTATCATTTTTTGGGATGATACCCATTACATCTTCTTGGGCAAATTGCTCAGTTCCCTTTAAAAGCTTGAGTTGGTAGTCTTCTGTAACACGGGCAAGCCCCCTGCCATTGATTTTAAGAACGACCTGTTCGCCTACTTGATGCATTTTATGTAGAGAATTACCCGAGGCATCCTCAATCACATGAATATCACTTCCATCAAAAATGAATACCTTATAATCAGAAATAAAAAAAACCGTCTTATTATTACTAGAAATAACGATTTCCCATATCTGATCAAATGAGCGGTGTCTTGGAGGGATTTTATCTAAAAGGCTAACATAATTTTCGCTCGAATCGAGGTGTTGAAAATAGCCTAGATCCCCAACTTGACCTAAAAAAACTTTGCCGGTAGCGTTTTGGACGCCAAGTGAGCGCACAGCACCTATCTCTTTAGGTAAGATTTGATTCCAACTACTTCCATCAAACCTTATTAGACCGTCATTATTCCCAACATAGATTAGACCATTATCACTTTCATCTATCCACCAGTTTTGAGTCAAATTGAAGTTTTCTTGGCTGCTGTAATTAGTCACTATAGGACTGCCTGTTCTAGCTTGTCCGAAGCAAGTTGTGCTAGAATAAGCAATGGCGGATAAGAAAAGTATAAGCTTGGCGAGGTGATCCAAATTTTAGATTGGCTATTAAAATGAAATCTAATGGTTTTAAACTCAAATCGTAATCCCTGCAAAATAAGTGATAAGCCTAATTTAAACAAGTGTTTTAAGTAATTAAAATATTGATTTAGAAGAGAAGACCCTTGAATTTAAATCCATTACCAAAAGGGCATATGGTCTTATAAAACCAGTAATTGTGCCATATGCCGCTACAATGATGAAAAGGGTTAGTAGGTTAAAGTAAATGGAAGGCTGTTAAATTAATTTGCTATCAATAGTTGGTCTTTGATACCACCGGAATAGATGTATGGCGGCTAAAAACAAAGAAGCAGATATAGCTAGCCAAATAAGGTTGTGTAGGTGTAAAAAAGCATGAGCTAAGGTGGTTACCGAAAATATTGCTAAACTGATAATTAAGCCCCATTTTAATAAAGTTCTCCCTTCTTTAAAGATAGCGGGTACACCGGCTATTAATGCCAATATAACGAATCCTACATCCCAATAAGCGTGGCTGATATGATCAGAATGCCCGAAAGAAGCATGACCTATGCCATAGCTTATGGCTATAATTGCAGGAGCAATGCAATGAATGGCGCAGATGAGAGAAACCCAAAAGCCAAGTAAGTCATGCTTTCTTTGAGCGATTAAGGCAACAACGGATAATTTTTTCATTCTATAATTTGATTTACAAGAGGCGTCTATTAATAAATCGTAGCGTTAAATATTCAAGTTGAAATATCTGCTACATAACACAATTAGTATCACTAATTTTTGATGCAATTTCGTGAATTTACGTTATTTATGCAACATTGTTGCGAATAAGTTTTGTGCTTATTTAGGGTATGCTTAAAAAGTTCCAAGTACTGCAGGTTCGAGGCGGCACAAGCTTCGCTTGTTTTAATTGATGAAAAAAAATGATAAATTTCAAGAAGCTCATTTTAAGCTTTTAAATTTTTTGCTAATACCACTTACTATTCACAAATTACGATAATGCTTGAGGCTAAGCTACAAATTGTCTATGTCAGACATTTTCGTGCGAGCATTTTCGCTACTTTTGAATAAAAAATATGCGCTCAAATAAATACAGTATAAATTATGATTTGTTGATCAACAATTTAGCTGTTTTTAAGCATGCCTTATTTATGGCGGGATGTGGGATTTATAGACTGATAATAGCCAATTTAGGTTTAATGCGATTTATGGACTAAGAGATGGAGTTTGTATAAGGTCAATTATCTTCAATGAATATTCTTATATGTTGCTTTTTATGGTGATCTAATTAGAACTAGTTTAACAACAGCTAAAACTCAGGTTTCTAACTTATTTAGTTTTGATTTACGCGTAATCGCTAGTTTATAATACTTAGCTGATCTATTTTGTATTCAAATAATGGGTTTTACCAATGTCAATTACTTCTTAATAGTAGATCCATACAAGAGGCGTATTTATTAGCTCGATGCGAACTATGATGTATCTCTGTGATTTTATTATACACCAATTAAGTGGTAAACCATAACCTAATAAAAATACAAGATGTCGCTTGATGCTTTATACAATATTACATGGTGATTTATAATTGTCTTTTGACTACGTCATGCTTTTAGTAAAGCGACTTCTGTAATTTTACATAAAGGCATACTTTGTTCTGACTTAAACTAATTCAAAGTGTTTTAAGCAAAAGTAATAAGGAAATAGCTTCAAAATATTGGTTTTGAAGACACTAAAGCCCAGTACTGAGTAAAATATCTTCTTCAAGTAGGTGCATATTCATTTGAGTTGTAGCCTAGAGCTTGTTGTGTTTAGGAATTTCCCGAAAAGCCCTGACATAAATCCTATAATTATTAAACTTATGCTCATAGTTTGATTTTCTGACATTTTATACGCTTTTTTCGAAAATATATCAATCAGCAGAAAAATAATCGTTACAGCATCAAAGCTGAAAGGATACTCATTTCATAAAATTATAATAATGCATTTCTTATATCCATCAGATAGATTTTTATTAACATGCTTAACAGTTTGTCTTCTTTTTACAGTGATGCCTCTTGATTTATATGCGCAATCTAGAGAGACGACCAATTCAAAAAAAGCGGAGCGCTATCTTCAGCAGGCCGAATATTTGAGAATTCAACGACAGCATACGGCCGCAATAGAAGCTTATAAAAATGCGATAAATAGCGACAGTAAGTGGATTCGTCCTTATGTCGATCTAGTGGAAATGTACCATGCATATAAAAATATTGAGGAAGCTTCTCGCTGGATTGACAAAATTTACAAAGGCGATGTATCAGAGGAGGTACTGCAACATATCCGAGTGCTGGATGCAGAGCTACATATAAACAACGGACTTTACGAAGAGGCTAAAATTCTCGCAAACACTTACCTCAATGAGAAACCACAGAAAAAGTCTTATACAGAGAAAATGGATCAAATAGTAGTAAATGCAAATTTTGCCCTAGAAGCGATTCAGAATCCACATCCCATCCAAGCTGAAGCCCTACCGAGCACTATCAATTCTGAAGATCTTCAATACTTTCCTGTGCTGACAATTGATCAAAAGCAAATGGTATTTACCAGAATGCGTCCTCAGGGTCATTTTGAAAACATCATGACAAGTTATTTTGTAGATGGGGAGTGGAAGGAAGCACAGTCAATTTCTAATAACATCAATACGCCGGATAATGAAGGAGCATGTACTCTGTCAGCTGATGGGAGAACCCTTATTTTCACTTCCTGTCACAATCGTCGAAAAAACTATGGAAGATGCGACCTTTATATTAGCCGAAGGGTGGGAAATGAATGGTCGGAACCTGAAAACCTCGGGCCTAATATCAACGGGCCTGACTGGGAGTCGCAGCCAACACTTTCAGCCGATGGAAGAACCCTTTATTTCGTTTCTAATAGAAAAGGTAGCATTGGCGAAAGAGACATCTGGTACTCTACCCTAGATGAAAATGATCAGTGGACACCCGCAAAAAATGTAGGGACCCCAATCAATAAAAAAGGTGATAACATTAGTCCTTTTTTACATGCTAATGGGCTGACGTTATTTTTCGCATCCAATCGAAGTCCTGGTTTCGGAGGTTTTGATTTGTGGAGGTCAGATCGGCAGTCCGATGGTAGTTGGGGAGAACCAGTGAATCTAGGCTATCCAATCAATGATCATCGTGATCAAGTATCACTCTTTATTACTGGCGATGGGAAAAAGGCATACTACGCAGACGAGCGTAAAACCGATGCAAAATGGGAAAGCAGTAAGATCTATACTTTTGACGTGCCTGATGGAATGAGCATAGATAGACCTGGTAACTATGTGTATGGTAAAGTTCGTGACAAGACTACTCGTGAAGCTCTACCTGCAATAGTTGAACTTTATGACTTGAAAAGAGATACGCTCATTGCTCGCGTAAAGTCAGATGCTGTGACAGGGGAGTATTTTATGGTATTACCCGTAGGCTCTAATTATGCACTATATGTGGAGGCTCAACGATATCTTTTCAATAGCTTAAATTTTAACTATTCCGAAAAGTCAGACATTGAACCGATAGAACGCAATATTAACCTAGAGCGATTGGCGAGAGGAATTACTGTGACACTAAATAATGTCTTTTTTGAAACCGATAGCTACTCGCTAGAACAAAGCTCTAAGACAGAACTAAAACAACTTGAAAACTTTCTGAGCAAATACCCTAAAGCGAAGGTGGAAATATTGGGACATACGGATAATACAGGTAGCGAGGAGTATAACCTGCAGTTAAGTAATAAGCGAGCACTTTCGGTAAAGGAATATCTTGTAGAAATAGGAATCGACAAAGAGAGAATCCTAACAAAAGGTAAAGGGAGTAGTTCCCCGATAGGTGATAACGATACTTCATCTGGAAGAGCCCAAAATAGAAGAATAGAACTCAAGTTACTGTAAACGATTGCATTCTTAAAGAAAGTCAAAATAATCTTTTAGTGGGTGATCTCGAGTTGTTATTTGAAAGATATTCGTTTATTTTTACATTTTAAAGTGAGTGTGAAATACGGATTAATCACCTCGCAAACAAGCAATAAGCTAATCAATTAAGATCATAAAGATGAGAGAAATACAATTTAGAGAGGCCATAGCGGAAGCAATGTCTGAAGAAATGCGTAGAGATGACAACGTATTTTTAATGGGAGAGGAAGTTGGTGAGTATAATGGTGCATATAAAGCGAGTCAAGGCATGCTGGATGAATTTGGACCAGATCGAGTAGTAGATACCCCCATTGCAGAGTTAGGCTTTGCTGGTTTGGGTGTGGGAGCGGCGATGAATGGTCTAAGACCAATCATTGAATTTATGACTTTCAATTTCTCACTCGTAGCAATAGATCAAGTCATTAACTCAGCGGCCAAAATGATGTCCATGTCTGGTGGCCAGTACAATGTTCCCATTGTTTTTAGAGGACCTACAGGCAACGCTGGTATGTTGAGCTCTCAACACTCTCAAAATTTTGAAAATTGGTTTGCAAATACCCCAGGTTTGAAAGTGGTGGTTCCATCTAATCCATATGATGCTAAGGGACTTTTAAAGACATCTATCCGAGATAACGATCCTGTAATTTTCATGGAGTCTGAATTGATGTATGCTGATAAGGGTGAAGTGCCCGAAGAAGAGTATTTGCTTGAAATAGGAAAAGCAAATGTAGTCAGAGAGGGGGATGATGTCACTATCGTATCTTTCGGTAAAATGATGAAGGTCGCACTAGAAGCTGCCGATGAGCTCGCAAAAGATGGTAAAAAGGCTGAAGTAATCGATCTAAGATCAGTAAGACCGATAGATTATGCCGCAATAGTAGAATCAGTAAAAAAGACAAATCGATTGGTCATTGTTGAGGAAGCATGGCCTTTAGCTGCCATCTCTAGTGAAATAACTTATCATATCCAGCGCTATGCATTTGATTATTTAGATGCACCTATTCGTAGAGTTAATAGCTTAGATTTACCGCTACCATATGCACCTACCCTCATCGATGTGATTTTACCATCAGTAAAGCGCACGATCGATGCTGCTAAAGATGTGATGTACGTTAGCTAGATAATAATTAAGAGTTAGTGCAATTTTCGGTGAGTAATTGATCGAATATTTAGTCTTGATATAATTATATAAAAGGTAGTTTCTGAGAAGCTATCTTTTTTTTTGTCAAGTATATAGTTGTTAAACTTTTATGAAAGCATCAATTATTTGTGCATAATAAGAATTTGTGAAAAAGAAAGAACAGACGCTCCAGAAAAAAATAAGAACTGATAATAGTTTTTTGCTCCGAGGAATCGAGCGTTGGGTAGAAACTAAAAGATAATCAGTATACTTTGAATCTACCCGTTGAAATTTAAAAATGAGAACGAAGGTTTTTTTACGTACAAGGAATGACGTTTAAATAAAGAGATTCAGTTAAAAAATGTGATGAACCTTCTTATTTCTTCATCCCACATAAAGAACATTTTCGTAAGATAAAATAGAATTAACGAGTATAAAAATAGAATAATGGCAGAGGAAAAACACATGCGAGAGGCTATACGTCTTAGTTTAGAAATGATGCTGGCAGGTAAAGGTGGTCCTTTTGGGGCTGTAGTTGTTAAGAATGGTGAAATTGTTGGAATAGGATATAATCAAGTCACCTCTACTAATGATCCTACGGCGCATGCAGAAGTAGTAGCAATAAGAGATGCTTGTAAAAATTTAGACACTTATCAGCTCGATGATTGTGAAATATACACAAGTTGTGAACCTTGTCCTATGTGCCTAGGCGCAATTTATTGGGCCAGACCTTTGCGGGTTTATTATGGTAATACAAAGGAAGATGCTAAAGCGATTGGCTTTGATGATCAATTCATTTATGAAGAGCTTGAGAAGAAACTAAATGAAAGAAGTATTCCAATGCTTCCAATGTTGAGAAATGAAGCATTGAAGGCATTTGAAGCTTGGCAGGAAAATGATCAGAAGAAGGAGTACTAAAGACTGATATAATAGCGTCTCATAAGGATAGCAGCCAATGATAGCGAGTAGTAATGGAGAATTTATCCTTCCAATCTATCATTTTTAGAATATTGCTAACTTTTAAAATACGCTGCAATACTCAACTCTTTTTGAATGGTTTATAATGATTGGTAATACCGATGTAAATTACCTACTGATTATTATTTACGACAGCAGACCATTTATTTTTTTGAATAGCAAAATTAGATAGCGATATTTAGGGTAGAAGGAGCACTAGAAAAAGGTGATACGTAGTACAAAACCCAATCCTTAATGTTTTCTAGCGTGTCTCAAAAAAGAGAACAACAACAAATCAAACCAACATGATAAAAGAAATATTAGTACCAACCGATTTTTCTGAAGTATCGCTACAAGCAATCGACCTGGCAGGAGAACTTGCGAAGAAATATGATGCGAGGCTTCATTTAATTCACATTTTCCATATCCCCGGCGCTGGATCGGCAGATTACCCTGATTATACCGCATTTTCTGATATCAACTGGATTCAAGAAGAAAAAGACAAAAAATTAGATCAGCTCACTGAGGAGTTGAAAATGAAATACGGTATTAGTGCTTTCAAACATAGTGCAAGACCTGGTTTAGTGGTACAAAATACCATTGACTATGTAGAAGATGAGAAAATTGATTTGATTGTATTAAGCACTACAGGTGCTAGTGGATTAAAAAAATGGCTTATTGGGAGTAATGCTGCAGAAATTTTACAACGCTCACCTGTTCCTGTTTTCAGCATTCCAGAAGACTACAATTCTGTAGAGCAAAGGCCATTGGCGGTATCATCGGATTTGGACCCTGACGAAATACCCGCTCTAAATCAATTTTTAAAAACATTTGATCATTTGTTTGAAGAAAAAGTCGAATTTCTTCATGTTTTAGATCAATCAGAAGAAACAAGAATAAAGGCATTTCAGCAAGAGCTTATTAAGCACGATAATTTTGAATTAAGACTGCTTGAAAATAAAGAAGGAGAAAAGGAGGAGACTATCAATGAGTATTTAAAGCCCAATCAAAGTACTTGGTTGTTGGTATTTCCAGAGCCTAAATCATTTTGGGCTAAAATCTTTGGATCAAGTCATACAAAAAAGTTATCCTATCATGCTCAAAATCCGTTGATTAGTATAAAGAAACATTAAATAATCAACTAAATAGTACAGCTATGGCAATCATGAATCGTGAAACAAAAACAAAACTAGTAAAAGCTAATTCTAAAATAATCTTAGAAGCAACCTGGGAAGAGCTTAAAAGAAATAAGAGTAAGGCAATGCTTGCTTTGGCAACGGTAGCGGCTGTGGGGATTGCTTGGGCGTGGCTCAAAAAATCAAAATAAGTGGTTTTATAGAGTTGACTTGATTTAAAACAAGTAAACTGTAGTCCTAGTTTATTTATAGATAACGTATTTTTTACTAGACTTCAATGTCAAAACCACCTATTCATTCTTTTTCTAATAATCTTAATAGTCCGTCCATGGATTTTATTGATGCGCTCTTTGATTTATCATCCGTAGGACTTTCTATATCTAACAAAAATGGAGTTATAGAAAAGGCAAATAAGCATTATTGTGAAATTCTCGGTTATACCGAAGAAGAAATTGTGGGTCAACATATTAGCCATCATGTATTTCCTGAACACGGTCACTCTATCAATGCTTTATATCAATCATCATTGGAAAATGAACAGAAAAAAATACATACTTTTAAAATAAAGGACAAGCAAGGTAAAACTAAAATTATAGAGCTAGAAGGACGAAATTTTAAAAGTTCTAATGGAGATTTAAAAAAGCTAAACTTCATTATTGATCAGACACCTAGTAATGGACAAATAGCGCATCTTGTAGACAAAAATCAAACACCATCGGTCAGCCGTCTTGAACTTGAAAGTGATCACTCTGAAAGAAATAAAGAGAATAAGGAGTTAACTAGGATGCTTCATCGGCAGATTATAGAAAATGAGGACCGACTAAACAGCATATTGAACTCTATTGACGAAGCGGTATTTTCTTTAAAGAAGGGTTTATCAGAGCTTTTATATGCCAATCAAGCTACCTCAAGCATTTTGGGCTTATTACCCGAGGATCTATATAGTGATACCTTCGACTTTAAGCAAGAGTTCTTCAATTATCTTGATATAGATTTAAATAGCTTATTCCAGGCTATTTTAAATAATGATACATTCTCTAGTATTACCCATTTTTCAAAAAAACCGCAGATTATTAAGATTGATTTAAAAGTATGGGCAGTAAAAGATGTGAAAGGAGAAATTCAAAGAATAGATGGAGTTTTTAGGGATGTTACTCGTCAATCAGCTAATGAAGAGCGGATACAACAGCTACTAAAAGAATCACAAGAAATAAATAGGATTCTGCAAGATAATGAGATGGTATTATCTAAAAGTTTGCAGGAGATGCGCGAATCTCAGGATTCTTTATTGCAAATCACAAACCAACTGCAGGAAGCTCAAGAAATAGGTAAAATTGGTTATTGGGAGTACGATATAGGTGTAGATATGCTTATATGGTCTCAGGAGGTGTATCATATCTTTGAGCTATCCACAGATGAAGAGCCTCCTTTTCTTCCCGATCAAAAAAGATATTTTTCTGATGATCAATTCATGCGCTATGAAGGTTTGATTAGGGAAGCATTGCAATCTGATGAAAATATAACCGCTGAATTTGAAATTCTCACTGAGAACAATAATACCAAATTTATAGCTATAAGAGCCAGAAAAGCTGAAGAGCTCAAAGGAACATTATCAGTAAGGGGTACGATTCAGGATATAACTGAAAATAAGCTTCAGCAAGAAGAAATTTATTATAGTTCTACACTTCTTACAAAAATATTTGAAGAATCGGAAGATGCCTTATTGCTTCTAGATCAGCACTCCAAACAAGTAATCAGGGCAAATCCTAGTGTATATGATCTTTTTGAGATTGATACACATAAGGAAATCGAAGGTACTGATGGCAGGTACTACTATTTGTCTAAACTATCGGATTTAGAAGCAGCTCACGTTACGGTCTTTCTTACCGAAAGAAAAACTTGGAATAAGGAGATTAAATTCGAAACAGAACTTGGCAATCAATTTTGGGGCGCCGTTTCGGTAAAGCTTTTTAATATAAAGGATCACGCTTTTGAGCTAGTTAGGATTTCAGATATAACTCAAAAGATCGAAAGTGAGATACAAATAACTCGCAATAAAAACCTACTTTCTGATGCCCAAAAAGTTGGTAAGATTGCCTCTTTTGAGTGGAACATTGACACTAATAGTATGTTTTGGTCGGATCAATTCAATGTGATCCTCGGGAAAATTGATCAAAACTCAAACTATAGTTTTTATAATTTTGTGAGCTATTTTCATAGTGATGATATCCCTGATTTTTTAGATGAAATAGAAAAAGTAAAATCAGGAAAAACTTCCTTAGAGTACCAATTTAGATATCACTTGCATAGCAATGAAGTAAAGCATTTCTATATTAAAGCTGAGTTAGAGCAGAGTAGTACTGATGGTCAGCGGCTTCTCGTGGGTCTAATACAAGATATTAGTTTACAAAAACAGAACGAAAAAGAACTCATAAAGGCTAAGCTCGAAGCAGAGCAACTTGCGGATACCAAGCAAGAGTTCTTAGCGGTAATGAGTCACGAAATCCGAACCCCCATTAATGCTATTTCAGGATTAGCTGACATCGCAATAAAGAGAAATAAAGACTCTGAGCTATCTGATCACTTAAAGATGCTTCATTTCTCAAGTCAGCAGTTGACTACTTTGATCAATGATATCTTAGACTTTAGTAAAATTGAGGCAGGTGGAATTAAGCTAGAAAAGGCTGTCTTCAACCTTAATGATTTTCTTTCACATATTGTAGAAATTCATCGGTATAAAGCGGAGGAGAAAAACTTAGATTTACAATTAAGGCTTGATTCAAAAGCCCCATTATATTTAATTGGTGATAGTCTTAGACTTTCTCAAGTGATCAACAACTTACTTAGCAATGCTATTAAGTTCACGAATGAGGGTTTTGTAAGGCTATCGATCAAATATCAATCTACAGTCAACAACCAATGCCAAATACTTTTCCAAGTAGAAGACACAGGAATAGGTATATCTGAAGAAAACCAGCAATTAATTTTTGATAAGTTTAGTCAGGCAGAAATAGATACGAGTAGAAGATATGGAGGAACAGGTTTAGGTTTAGCCATTAGTAAGCAGCTAGTAGAGCTGCATGGTTCTCGATTAGAACTGAAAAGTAAAAAACACGAAGGATCTATTTTTAGCTTTCAGATGAAATTTGATGTGCCCTCGCATCAGGAAATCGATCGGTTAGAAAACAACGCTGAGAATCACCTGTCAGGCTTTGAAAATCATCAAATCATGGTGGTCGAAGATAATCGTATTAACCAAATTGTGATAGAAAATATTTTTTCAGAATGGGGTATAGAACCTGTGATTGTTAAAAATGGAGAGGATGCTTTCAAGGAATTTAAAAGTACTACTTTTGATCTCGTCCTTATGGATTTAAGAATGCCAATTATGGATGGCTATGAGACTACACGCTTGATAAGGGCTTATGAAAAAGAAAATGGTCAGAAACTAACACCGATTGTAGCCTTGACAGCTGATGAAAGCAACCAAGTATTGAAACCAGTTATGGAAGTTGGTATGAATGATATTCTTACAAAGCCATTTCACATTGACGATCTAAAGAATATATTAATCAGGTACACCCAAAGCTCAGAGATAGAGCAAAAAGCTACTACAAAGAACTTTCAATACATTAGTCCGCAGCTCCTAAAAAAGATTACCAAAAATAGTGAAAAGTACTATAGATCGCTACTTAATGAATTACTAATTTCTATACCCAAGTACAAACTTGAATTAGTGGATGAGTCTATTTTAGAGGACAGGGAAAAGGTGGTCAACATCGAACACAAGCTTAAAACAGTTACCAGCCTTTTAAAATTAACAGATCTTCAAGAAGCTTTTCTTCAGCTTAAAAGTGATAACTATATGGTAAGAGAAAATGCTCAAAAAAACGTAATTACAATCCTGAATTTAATTCTGGTAGACCTCAAGAAAATTAATAGTAGGAATTGAAATGCACTAAGGTCCTAATAAATATATAGGTTTATCCCTTTGTTTGCAACTTAAATAGGGCTAGCTTAAAATGTCCCAAGCACTAAAGATTCGATGTGGCACAAGTTTCGCTTGTTTTAATTGATGAAAAAAATGATAAATTTCAAGAAGCTTATTTTAAGCATTTGAATTTTTTTCAAATACCACTTACGATTCACTGATCACGATACTGCTTGGGGCTAAGCTACAAAATGTTTGTCTCAGATATTTTTACTGCTTTTGAATAAAAACTGTGCACTCAAATAAATAAAGTATAGATTTTATGAATTCTTTATCAAGAATTTAGCTGTTTTTAAGCAAGTCCTAAATATCAGAGGAACTACTATGTTTTAAAAGCACTGAAGGCGCTATATAGCAATGCACAGGGTGATAAGCCCTGTGAGAAATAAAAAGGATGACTTAGCGTTGAACGGGCGTAACAAAATAACAAGTTGTGTCTTTTCAAGGCGTATATCTAACTTATGTAGTTATGCTGATATTCATATAAATATCAACTCTGATTGCCAAGTAATTCTGGGTGGTACTTCGCAAGTTCATTTTTTAGATCTTCTTCCATTTCGGTTAAGTAGAGTGATTTAGCGACCCTTAGCTGATCTATGGTCAAGCCACTCGCACCTCTCAGGTCAGCTTTATACAAGTTGGCTTCTGTAAAATCTGCACCATTAAGATACGCACCTGATAAATCAGCTTCCATAAGGTAGGCATTAGCGAAATTAGCTTTGATCAAAAACGCATTTTTCATTACCGCTTTGATGAGAAAGGCATCTTTGAAATTAGCACCGCTAGCATAGGCGTTTGACAAAATGGCTTGGTTCATATTTGCATTTTCTAAATTCGCCTGATTTAAGCGTACACCTTCAAAATTGACTTCTAGTACGTTGGAATTTGATAGGTTGACATTATTTAAATTGCTATTCTTCAAGTTAACATAATTAAGGTTTGTTTTAGATAGATAGCAGTTCACAAGATTTATCTCATAGATTTTATTTCTGTTGAGTCGCTTAATATTACCTACGGTACGAAAAGCAGCTTCCTCTGACTCCCATAAGCGAAAATCATCAATTTCATCTCTGTATGTCCTTATCATTTGCTTGCGCTCACGAGTCTTATTAATCCAGACTAAAAATATACCTATAATGGCAATATCGAAAAGTGTACCATGAGCTTCTGCTAAAATTTCACGATAAAAATCATCGAAATTGTTAATCCATAGATGCAAGCTTAAAGAAACAACTACCAAAGTAAGGAATAGTAGCAACGCAGATGAAGTATAAATAGGGTCTTCGAATATCTCCATTACCCACCTTCTTATCTTATCTTTAAAACTTTCTCTATTTTTCATGAATTTACTTTTGAAAGCAAACTAAATGGTCTTCAGGTAATTGTTATACTTCAAAAATTATCAGTAAAATTTATTATGTAAGCCTATATCAGGCAACCTATTCAAACATAAAAAAAATTGGGTCAGCAATTATTTTTACAATAGCTTTTCATCACAATTTGATATAGTGGATAAAGGCTATTTAACGTGTTTGGTTTTGGTGATAATTTATGAGGTTTAGTTATGGGTATATACAACTCATCTTCAATAAAGATAAATTAAAATCACACTCCTAACAAATTAAAGCTGAAAATTTTTTTATATATTCTCAATCATTGTTGTCCGGTAAAAGTACGTTTTCAATATTTATATTATTATAGCTCATT
>JAFIEW010000036.1 GCA_020832375.1 Cyclobacteriaceae bacterium | reverse complement strand
TAAATAATAGGTCGATTTAAAACTTCTTCCAGTAGATCACATCCCCAGAGTTATCTACCATAACAGGCGGCAGCGCATCTAAAATCTCTTTTTTGAGTGATTCCACTAGCTTCTGTTTTAAGAAAGATCGATGTACTACCATGCTCACTTCTCTCACGGGCATAGGCTCTTCAAATGGTCTGATTTTCTTTTGATCTTCCTTGCTCATGTCGATCGTGGCCAATTGAGGCAGAAGGGTATAGCCGCCATGTTTGTCAACCATTCTTTTGAGTGATTCTAAAGAATTACTCTCATACTTAAGATGCTTAAAGGTGCCACTTCCACTATTATTGTTAGGGTTGCATATGTTAAGCATCTGATTGCGGAAGCAATGGCCGTCGCTTAAAATCCACATTTCCTCAGGGTCTACCTCATCGCCTTTGATCCGGCTTTTTTTATACAAGTCGTTGTTTTCTGCAGTATATGCATAAAAAGTTTCTAGGAAAAGTGGCTTTTCAATGATTCCTTTTTCGTTGAGTGGGGTCACCAAAAGACCAATATCTAGCTGATCATCTTTCAGTTTTTTGATGATATCTTGGGTTTGCATCTCTTCTATTTGAAGATTGACCGCCGGGTATTTTTTGATAAAGTTCGATATGAATAAGGGTAGCAAATAGGGGGCAAGAGTTGGAATGATGCCTATATGAAGATTACCATTGACCTCTTCTTTTTCCATTTCGATCACCTCTTTGATTTTTTTCGACTCCGCAACCACTCTTTTTGCTTGCTCAATGATCTTCTCACCAAGTGCGGTAGGCCTTACAGGCTGTCGCGATCTGTCGAAAATAAGCACTCCAAGTTCATCCTCAAGCTTATTGATTTGCATGCTCAAAGTAGGCTGGGTGATAAAACATGCATTCGCCGCCTTAGCAAAATGGCGGTGAACATTTACTGCAAGAACGTATTCTAACTGTGTTATGGTCATGGTCTATCTCTTTATAGAAAGTCTGTTTTCAGAATGAGCTAACTGTCTATTATTTGGCCTCATATAGGTATAAGTTTGTATCATCTTATGTTGGTCTTCAAGTAAAATACTAATAAAAGTGAAGGTGCCATTACTCTCATCCCACGATAAAGAAAGAAACTAATTAGCTTAAAAAAATAACTCATATCTTATGCTTTGGTTATAGATGAAGCTTATTTAATTCAAATTTTATTCATTGTTCTATATGAAGTACGGTGTGGAGGTTAAAAGGTGATATTTTTATTTTTTTCAGGGAATGAGAATAGCATTTGATTTTCTGTCGTATAATATTAAAAGAAAAACCGCCTTTGGCTTGCATGATCATGGGGTTTATTAACTTTGAGTAAGATTTATGATGGACGGTCTTATGATCGTTTTGCAGAAGGGGAGATAATGAAATATTAAAAAATGACTTAGCGATGATAGCAATCAAAGATTATTTAGAACATACGGCATTGAAGCCTACCTTAGTGGATGATGATATTGAAAAGCTTGCTTCAGAAGCAAAGACTTATGACATGTTTGGGATTTGTGTACCACCTTTTTGGGTAAAAAAGGCCGCTCGCATACTAAAAGGCTCTGATGTTAGCTTAGTAACGGTAGTTGGCTTTCCGTTGGGTTACCAGATGACAGAAACGAAAATTGAAGAAACCAAGCTAGCGCTTAAAGATGGAGCCGATGAGATCGATTGGGTATGGAACATTTCGGCTTTTAAGGCGGGTATGAACTGGCCTAAAATTGAGCTTGCTAAGGCTTCTAGTTTGATTCACTCTCATGAAAAACTACTGAAGGTTATCATTGAAACCGCTTATCTTTCTGAAAAAGAAATAGTGGAAGCCTGCAAAATATGTGTTGATGCAGGTGTGGACATTGTAAAAACTTCAACGGGTTTTGCAGGCGCAGGAGCTCAAGTTAAGCACATTGAGCTCATGCGTGCTCAATTGCCTAAAGATGTAGGCATCAAGGCCAGCGGCGGGATTAAGTCCTATGCTGATGCTATGGCCATGATTGATGCAGGTGCGGATAGAATAGGGACTTCTTCGGGAGTAGAAATCATAAAAGGACAAAAATAATGAGTATGGCTGAAGGTAAAATTGAGTGTCGATCGATAGTGGTACGGGGAAAGGTGCAAGGGGTCTTTTTTCGAGCTTCAACACAAGCAAAGGCAAATAGTTTTGGCTTGAAAGGTTGGGTAAAAAATAATGCAGATGGAAGCGTTAGCATTGCTGTAGAAGGTAATCAAGAGCAGGTGAAAGCTTTGGAAATATGGTGCCATAGCGGACCCACAAACGCAGAGGTAACAAGCCTCTCTAGCGAACCCCTTGAAGAGCTGCAAGGATTCAAATCCTTCGATATTATCAAGTAATTTTATTTTGGAGCATAGCAATAATGATACGATTTAAGCTATCTTAATGTGTTCATGATAGATTTTAGAATGTTCACTTTCATGTTTTTCATATCCTTGGCATTGAGTTTTTTCAGCTTGTTTTTAAAAACAGCTGATGTTAACCAATCATGTAAATGTTAAGTTTGTGATGAGTAAGAGCAACAATTACCGAATTTTATTGAAAATTCGGATGAAAGCTATTCTTTTTTGGGATAGCTTTTTTTACTTACTTGATTATATTGTAGTATTGAAAAAAAACCATGATGAAAGTCTTTTTTCAAAAGCTTTACTATAGCTTACCTTTTCAGTTGCTGATTTTCCAAGTTCGCAACAATCAATCGCTTTTGTTGATTTGGTTTATCCTATTTGCTTTCGTTTCTGGTTGGGTTGGTCGTGTATTTGGTGTACATTTTCTTTTTCTTGATCCTGAGTATGTCGGCAAAGTAAATTTCACTTCTTTTTATATTGTCGGACTTACTTTGGGTGGTTTCATCATGGCTTACCACATCAGTTGCTACATACTCGACAGTGAACGCTTTAGCTTTTTAGGGCTTTTAAGGCTTCCTTTCACTAGGTTCTGCTTCAACAACAGCTTGATTCCTCTGACTTTTTTAGTTTACTACATCTATAAAATATTCAACTTTCAGTTTTTATATGAATATGATTCCCATCAGTCAACCTTCATCCTGGCTTTGGGACTATTGTTAGGAGTACTGACGAGTCAGCTGTTGCTATTCATCTATTTTTGGGTAACCAATAAAAACTATGTTTTGCTACTTTCCGATCAGCTCGATAAACGCCTTAAAAAAGTAACTATCTATCGGGTCAATGTAATGAAAAAAATCGATGCAGCTAAGCGTAAGGAAACAAGAGTTGACTATTTTCTAGACTGGAACTTTCGGCTTATCCCTGTGATTGATAACCCCAATAAGTATGATCGTCAGGCTATTAGCAAGGTATTTGATCAAAATCACTTTAATAGTGTGTTGATACAGCTATTTATCTTTGTGCTTATTTTTGTTCTAGGTATCTTTCGCGAACTTGAAATATTTCAATTACCCGCTGCAGCAAGTGGACTATTGTTTTTTACGATTATTCTGATGCTTGCTGGAGCTTTCAGCTACTGGTTTCGTTCGTGGGCCACTACCATTGCTATTGTGTTGTTTCTCGCTCTTAATGTGATGGTAAAGGAAAATGTCCTCACCCGAAGCTTTCTAGCTTTTGGTATGGATTATAGTGAGGAGCCTGTTCCATTTCGAGCGCTATTTGCTACCAATTCGGCCAATGCAAAAGGTATCGACGAAGATGTATCTTTAGGTCTTGATGTATTAGACAACTGGAAGGAAAAAACGAAAAAGAGCAAGCCGCTTATGATTATTAACTGCATGAGCGGAGGTGGACAACGCTCAGCACTCTGGGCCTTGCGTAGCTTTCAGAAGCTAGACAGCCTGAGCATGGGTAAATTCAGTCGGCATACGGCCTTAATTACCGGCGCTTCGGGTGGTATGGTAGGTGCTGCATTTTATAGAGAGCTTCTACTTAGAAAGTCATTAGGAGATACACTCGATATTTATGATGCTCAGTACCTCGATCAAATAGCAAGAGACAATCTAAACCCTGTGCTCTTCACGCTTTTAGTCAATGATCTTTTCTTGAACTTCCAAAAGTTCGAATTTGCTGGGCGAAAATACTATAAAGATAGAGGGTATGCTTTCGAAGAGCAGCTTAATAAAAACCTTGGAGGCATAATGGACCGTAAGCTCGCTGAGTATCGTGATTATGAGATGAGCGCTACCATTCCCATGATGTTACTCTCACCCGTTATCATCAACAACGGCAAGCGCTTATTTATCAGTCCGCTTTCCGTATCTTATATGGGGCGATTAGAGGCGATCGATGAGGCTACCTCCAAAAGAGGTATAGACTTTAGGCGCAGCTTTAAGCATCACGATCCAGACAGCCTAAGATTTTTGACTGCGCTTCGTATGTCAGCTACATTTCCTTACATCACACCCAATATTTCTTTACCTACATTTCCCCCCGCAGATGTGATCGATGCCGGCTTAGCTGATAATTATGGTATTGACGATGCCATCCACTTTATACATACCTTTAGAGATTGGATTAATGAAAATACCGCTGGGGTACTACTTCTTAGCGTACGTGATTCTGAACGTGAAGAAAAATCCAACGAAAAAGAAAAACGATCACTTGTAGACCGTTTTGTCACTCCACTAAGCAGTATTTATTCGAATTGGGCAAATTTTCAAGATATTAGCAACGCACAAGCTTTGGGAAAAATAAAGGAATCAATGGATGTAGATATTGATTTAATTGAGTTGACTTATTCACCTAAGCTTCTTGCGCGAAAGATCGATGAAGAAGGGGAGAAGTTGATCGGTCGGGATAATTTTCAGCCTGATCGCGCATCACTCAATTGGCGATTAACATCAAGAGAAAAAGTGAGCATCATCAATACAGCCGATTCACCTGAAAATGTTAAAAAGATCAATCAGATTTTGACCAAACTTCAAGACTAATCTATGGCTTTACATTACCTTTTTGTCATTTTTTTCTTTTCAGCCTTTTTAGTAGCGCTCTATCGCTTACTGTTTTTGCAGGATATCACCATTTTTCCTGCCTTGGTGGAGTCAACCTTTGAGTCCGCAAAGACGGGTTTCGAGATATCACTCTTTCTTACAGGGGTTCTCTGCCTTTGGCTCGGCATCATGAAAATTGGTGAACGAGGTGGTGTGGTAGATTATATGGCCAAGGCAACAGCACCTTTTTTCAAACATATATTCCCTGAAATCCCCAAAGGGCATCCTGTGTTTGGGCCTATGCTCATGAATTTCTCAGCCAATATGCTGGGTCTTGACAATGCAGCTACCCCTCTTGGACTCAAAACCATGGAAGGCCTGCAGGAGCTCAATCAAGAGAAAAGTACTGCGTCTAATGCTCAAATCATGTTTTTGGTGCTCAATACTTCTGGTCTCACCGTCATACCCGTTAGTGTGATGGTATATCGATCGCAGATGGGAGCCGCAGACCCCACGGACATTTTTCTACCTATACTGCTAGCAACGTTCTTCTCTACCTTGGTGGGTCTTTTGGTTACAGCGGCCTATCAAAGACTGAATTTATTCAAGAAGCAACCGCTCATGGTGCTCGGTGGTGCCACACTTTTCGTGATCGCTATGATAGTGCTGTTTACCAAGCTCGATCAGTCGCAGGTGTCTATGATATCATCGGTGGTTTCTAATTTCTTACTCTTTGGTATTATTATCTTGTTTTTACTCATGGCCGTGCGAAAGAAAGCCAATGTTTATGATGCTTTTATTGAAGGTGCAAAGGGGGGCTTTGATGTGGCCATTAAAATCATCCCTTACCTTATTGCGATTTTGGTGGCCATTGGGGTCTTCCGAACGAGCGGTGTCATGGACTATCTCTTGTTGTCTTTGGAGTGGATGTTAGGCCTTTTTGGGTTTGATTTGTCCTTCATTCCTGCCTTGCCTACCGCCTTGATCAAGCCGCTGAGCGGTAGTGGTGCACGTGGCC
This sequence comes from Cyclobacteriaceae bacterium, assembly GCA_020832375.1. Lineage (GTDB taxonomy): Bacteria > Bacteroidota > Bacteroidia > Cytophagales > Cyclobacteriaceae > JAFIEW01. The sequence continues at coordinate 25,923 of JAFIEW010000036.1, read as the reverse complement.
TCATGATTGAGACTATGAGTACCTATGGTGCAGATTCTTTTGCTGGGAGGCTAGCTTCTATCATGCAGGGTAGCACCGAAACCACTTTTTATGTGTTGGCGGTATACTTTGGTAGCGTCAATATTAGAAAAACACGATATGCACTCACCTGCGGGCTAATTGCAGATGCGGCAGGTATTATTGCAGCTATCTTTTTGGCTTATCTTTTCTTTTTTTAGCGTGGGATGAGGAAACAATTTGGCTGCATTGACTCAGCTCAAGTGGTACTATATATATCGTGTTCATGAACCGATTCGGTAAGTTAGCTGTTTGTGAACCCCGACAAATTTCATCCCTAATTCCTGATATTTAGCAAACGGTAAATGTTTTTTTTCGGCTTTAACCGTTATGTTTTATTTGAGTTTAAAAAACGTTCTCATTCCTCAATAGTTTAAACCCTGAATAACATGAGCATTCTTGACAGGTGTAAGTTTTTCTGTAAAAAGTGCTCGTTTGCGAAGGTCATCTGTCCTATATTGCTAAATATATAGAAGTAACTTTTATTAATCATAATATGGACGAAATCAACATTATTAAGAAAAATATATACGACAATGCTCAAACTCATTTTTTGGGCAACTTTCCAGAAGATTTGCCACTCGATAAAGCATACATTCATATTGGTATTTATTTAGGCTGGGTCATAGACAATGATTTGTATTCCAACTTTTTTGCAGAAGAGGCTGAATTACTTATCCATAGATTCAAGAAAAGAGAATTCAATTACACCATTATTAGTGAAGTATGGGACGGATATTTGGGCTTTGAGCTTTTTGACCGTGTAGGAAATATGTTTACTTATTATTATTACGGTGGGGGTCTTTATCGCAAAGACTATCAAGATGTGCTTTGTAAAGAATTACCTTCGATTTATCATGTGAACGATAATTGGGAAAATTACGAACTGATGAGTAAAAAAATTAGTGAGCGTTTTCAAGAATGGAAAAAGATGATTGAGTAAGTGCGGCTAGTGGTCGCTTTGAAGTCGAATTATAGTTATCAAAGCGACTACTGTCCTCATCTCACGCAAAAAACTAATACTAAATCGTGGGGTATTATAAAATAATCCCGTGCATTAAAGCCAGTGTTTAAATCGAGTTTGATTGCTATTCAGCCATCCGATAGTGCCAACCTCTTGCCGCGATGCCTCGCTTCCTTGAAATTTAATTTCTTCTCGCAAGCTTCATATTTTTTTTGCTCATTTACTTTTATCATTTTTGTATCCCCTACAGCTAAATGCAATGAGCCATTGAAACTTAGCATAATTTTTCAAGTAGTGGTAGGAGAGAACATCTCTATATATTTATAAAATTGTATTCACAGTAAAATTGCTATAGTATGAGAGTCTGGTACATGTGTAAAGTAAAGTACTCGAAAGAAGATGAGGAAGGAAGACTGAAAAGTGTTACCGAACCTTATTTGGTAGATGCACTATCTTTCACAGAAGCTGAAACACGTATTTACGAAGAGCTCGGTAGTGTAATAAAGGGTGACTTTCTCATTACAGGTATTTCAAAGACCAAGATTTCAGATATTTTCCACATGGATGGGGAGCATTATTGGCATAAGTGCAAGGTGGTCTACTTTGTTTCTATGGACAACGGAAAGGAAAAAAAGGTGACCAACCAAATGCTCATCAATGCCAAGGACGTAAAAGAAGCTTACGACCTCATGATTGAAAGCTTGAGTACCATGATGGTGACCTATAAAATCACCGAAATCATTGAAACGCCAATCGCAGAAATATTCCCATACTATGGTGATGATGAGGTGATTGATAATCGAAAAACTTTGCCAAATCCTGAGCCATTACCCCCCGTTGTTGTTGACGAGGATGGCGTGGTGCAAGAAGATGAGGAGGACGAGCTTGAAGAAGAAGATGAAATCGATGAGCAAGGTGAAGAAGTTGAGGATGAAGATGAAAACGAACGCTTATAGCTAAACTCCCTTTCCTCATGTTTAGATGCCTTTTCATATTGATGTCCCTCTTGTTACATCAAAGCTTAAGTGCTCAAGATGAGCTACATTTGTTGAAAGGGGAAAAGCAAAAGGAAGTCTATCGGCTGGGGGATGAAATTATCTATAAAAAGTTTGATGACAATGAATTTCATAGAGCTGAAATTGTAGATATCGACGGAGAGGTGCTTGTTTTAGGGTTTGGACAGGCGGTATCCATCTTTGATATTGAGTATGTTCGAAAAGTGAGGATGGAAAGATATAGCCGTAGTTGGTTTTACTTTGCGATTAGTCCAATTTTAAGTGGTGCTACTGGAGTATATTATTTAGTTACTAGTCCTCGCGAACCCGCTGGATATGTAGCACTTTTACGGTCTTCCATTCTTTATGGCATTTATTTGATAAGAAGGCATAAAGACTACGATCTTAAATCCGAAAAATATAGCCTTCAATTGATCAACCACAGTGAGCGATATTGATTTTGAATCATATTGTTGATGGATAGTTGATGGCAGTTTGATTGAGCATGTCTTACATAACTCTTGAAGAGCAAGCAATATTTACCCGTAATTGAATGAGAATAATCATTTTATTTTTTCTGTTTTTTATTGGGATGAGCCTGTGTCACGAACTTTTAGCACAAGAGCAATTGCGTTTAATGAAGCGCGGCAAAACCAAAGAAGTCTTCAGAGTGGGTGATTATATAACCTTTAAGTCTTTTGAAGACCCTGTTTACAAAAAGCTATTACTCACCGACATTGCCGATGAAATTCTTGTTTTTGAAAAGGGCGTTTACGTAAGACTAGATGATGTGGAGTTTATCCGTAAGCAGCGTATAAGTGGCGAAGGGCTAGGCGGGCAATTGATTGGTTTTTTACCTGTTATTGGCTTGGGTTATATCGCTCTATTTGCCTTAGAAGATACTGGTCAGACTTATGATTGGTTCATTGGTGGCGGACTGATAGCGATTTACTTTATTTTCAGAATGCTGAAATACAAGCGTTATCATTTGAATAAGAAAAAATACAATTTAGAAGTAATAAAAGTGAGTTATGACTGACGATCAGTTAAAATCTTTAAAATCCCGAGTGCAAGCACTAAGGGGGTATCTTTGACTACGATACTAAAATAAAAGAAGTAAAAGAGGAAGAGCTGGTATCGGCTCAGCCTGACTTTTGGAACGACCCGAAAGAAGCTGAGAAGCAGCTCAAAGAGACCAAGATAAAGAAGGGGTGGACAAATAGCTTTGACCAAGTCAATGAGGCAGTACAAGACCTTGATGCACTAGTTGAGTTTTTAGAGATGGGTGAAATTACAGAAGAGGATCTCAATAGCGAATATCAAAAAGCGCTAAAGCTACTCGAAGACCTTGAGTTTAAGAAAATGCTCAGTAGTGAGGAAGATCACCTTGGTGCGGTTTTAGAAATCAACCCAGGGGCGGGGGGTACAGAAAGTCAAGACTGGGCGGAGATCTTGCACCGCATGTATCTACGCTGGGGTGAGCGACATAAATATAGTGTGCGTCAGATTAATTTTCAGCCTGGAGATACTGCCGGCATCAAATCTGCCACTTTGGAGATTGATGGTCCTTTTGCTTACGGTTATCTCAAGGCTGAAATTGGGGTGCACCGATTGGTAAGGATATCGCCATTTGACTCAGGTGGTAGGCGACATACTTCCTTTGCCTCGGTATATGCGGCACCTCTTGTCGATGATACCATCGAAATTGAGGTCAATCCTGCAGATATCGTATGGGACACCTTCCGATCAGGAGGTGCTGGTGGGCAGAATGTCAACAAGGTTGAAACAGCTGTGCGACTTCACCATCAGCCTTCAGGTTTCATCATTGAGTGTCAGCAGGAGAGGAGTCAACTTAAAAACAAAGAGAAGGCGATCAAACTTTTAAAGTCCAAGCTTTACCAAGCCGAAATTGAGAAGCGCAATGCCAAGCGAGCCGAAATAGAAAGTGGAAAAATGAGAATTGACTTTGGCTCTCAGATCCGAAACTATGTGCTGCATCCTTATAAGCTAGTGAAAGATGCACGTACCGCTCATGAAACGAGTGATGTGCAGGCTGTTTTAGATGGTGAAATTGATGGATTCATCAAAGCATTTTTGATGTCGGCAGTTGATGAAACGTCCAAGGACTAATTGGCTATTTGCCGATTGTTTTTTTGCGTGGGATGAAGACAGTATTTGTATAACTGACTTTAGAGGCAGCACTTGCTTTCTATCTTGCCGAGAAAATGCCTCCATGAGGCAGGTGATTACCTACCTGTGGTTGCTATCTTCATCTCACGATTATGTTATGGTGGCTTTGATGTGTTTTAAGTCACATCTGGCGAGGGCTTTTGAATCCATTAGCAGATAAATCGTATAAATATTTACAGCAACTCTTTTGAGATTGAGGTTTGATTCGATTCATACGAGTTGTAGTACTTGTAATTGAACCGTGGAAACCCTATAGATTGTCCTCATTAGTTAGGTGCCGAGGGTATGGTTTTCTGCGTCCCGTATAAATAGCAGGATGGCTATCTTGCTCTGAAAGTTGAGTGGTGTAGGTTGGCCTCTAGTATCCTCATTTCACGCAAAAAAAGAAAATAAGGCACTAGGGGTAGCGTATTCAGTCAAGCTCATGGGGCTTGAATAAACTAGGCTCTTCATTAATGAATCCTCACTAAGACGTAATAAAAAGCTTTTAAACCGATGATGAAGCGATTTCTAAAAATATTAAAATACATTTTGCTGTCTTTGCTACTCTTGCTTTCCGTGGCGGTCGGATGGGTGTACTTTAATCAAGATCGGATCATTTCGGCATTTATAGATCGTGCGAATGAGCAACTGAATACGCCGATTACAATTGCTTCGGTAGATTTGAATGTATGGTCTTCATTTCCCCTCGTGGCGATTGATTTACGGAATATCAGCATCAAGGAGAGCTCGGGAAAGCAAGAAAATGACTTGGCTCGACTCGATCGCCTGCGGCTTAGCTTTAGTTTGGTTGATATTTATCGTGCTAACTATCGGGTGCGACAGCTAGATTTAATTGGTGGGCAGCTTAATTTGTTGGTGACCGAAAGCGGCGAGGTTAATTATCAGGTATTAAAACCTCAGTCAACCGACCCTAAGGAGTCCAACACCTTTGAGCTCGACTTGGAAACAATCAGCCTTTCAGAAGTCGGCTTTCGCTATGTCAATCATGAAATTAATCAAGCTTATGGAGTGAATTTCAGTCGGTCGAAGGCGCGGCTGAAGCTTTTGTCCGATCGATTGGATATAGGACTTGAAGGGAAGGCCGATTTGGAATATGTAGAGCTTGGCAAAAAACGATATGCTGCCAATAAAGCATTGGCTCTTGCAGTAAGCATGCAGTATTTTCCTGAAAAAAGTGAAATCATCTTTGCGCCAAGCCGACTCGAGCTAAGATCGAGTATTTTTAGCTTATCAGGTAAGGTGAGTTGGTATGAGGAGATATACACCGACTTGCTAATAAGTAGTGAAAATGCGGGTATTGAAGGCCTTATTAGTTTACTTCCACCTGAGCAATATGCGCAATTTTCAGCCTATCGAAGCAAGGGGGATTCTCGCTTTGCTGCAAGTATCAAGGGGACAAGCAATGCAAATAAATCACCTAGCCTTAAAGTAGATTTCGATATTGATCAAGGCACCCTCTATCACCCAAGTTTAGGTTCTGAGATTGAAGACTTGGTCTTCAATGGCAGCCTTAAGGCAGCAGATATGGGGCAGCTAAGTTCTTATGAATTGGACTTGCGCGATCTGAAAGGTAGGGTGAAGCGTGATGTTTTTAGCGGAGAGTTGCAGATTAAAGATTTTGATAAGTACAAAACAAAGATAAGTCTTAAAACAGAACAAGATTTAGACTATGTGCTAGGACTCTATCCAAATGAGCGCATCGAGAGCGCTAGGGGTAGGGTGGCAATCAATGCCGATCTGAAAGGGGAATTAGAAAAAAATCGTGAGGGAGAGCGTTTTCGTATGATCGAGAGCTCTGGCGATTTGCGATTAGAAGCAGTAGATCTTCACTTTAAGCAACTTGACATTGGCTTAAGTGGTGTTTCAGGACTTTTTTTGCTGAGAAGAAATGATCTTGCAGTGCAAAATCTCAATGGCAGGTATGGGAACTCACACTTTAATTTTACTGGGGTTTTTACTAATTTAATTAATTTCTTGCTTTATGAAGACCAGAAGATCCGAATAGAAGCCGATTTACAGTCGGAACGCATTGATTGGGATGAGCTTTTAGCAATCAACACTACTGGTCAGGAAAATAATGACGAGCTAAAGCAATCCGATCGCTACCAATTTGACATCTCTCCCAATTGGGAGATGCAATTGAACTGTAGCGTTTCTGAGATGCAGTTTCAACGCTTCAAAGCCACTAACTTCAAGGGTAAATTAGATTTAAAGGATCAAAAGGCTAGGATAAGACAAGGTAATCTTTCAGCCTTTGGAGGGCAGTTGGACTTCATATTTAACGTAGACGATTCAAAGCGAGACGAATTGAAGATCTTTTCAGATATTCAAACCAGAGGTGTTCGTCTTCAAGATCTTTTTTATGTATTTTCAGACTTCAACCAAGACTTTCTTACTCATAAGCATATTAAAGGAAATCTGAATGCTAGCGTTAAAACACAAGTGGTACTTGACAGACAGTTACAATTTTTACCGCATAGATTGTTGTGTAATGCAGATTTGAATATTAAAAATGGTGAGCTTAATAATTTTGAAGCAATGCAGGAAATCGGCAAATTTATTAAATCTGAGAGCCTTTCAGCGGTTAAATTTGGCAATTTAACCAATCAAGTAGTGATAGAAGATAAAGAAATTCGCATTCCTAAAATGTTGGTGGTATCCAATGTCGGTTCTTTTGATGTTGAAGGTACGCACAGTTTTGCTCAAGAGATTGATTATCGCTTGAGGCTGCCTGTAAAAATGTTTGGTAGACAGATAGATAAAGATGAGGCTTTTGGTGCCGTAGAGGAGTCTGAAAAGGAAGCGAATATTTTCGTAAAGGTTATAGGCAACACCTCTGACTTTAAAGTAAGCTATGATTCAAAAGCCGCTTCACAGCAATTTACGGAAAACCTTAAGAAGGAAAAGGAAAACGTAAAAGAGATCTTTAAAAATAAGGGTAAGAAAGAGAAGGAGGTTGAGCTTTCGGAAGACGAATATTTTGATTTTTGATTTTCATACTCTTTGAAATGTCATTAAAAAAGTATAATTATCTGAATCACAGAGGATAATTGAATAGTTTATGGTGCACGGTTATATCTTTTTACAAGAGGACAGTCTAAACTTCTAGGATAATTTTCTTGAAAGTGTTTGTTTTGATCTTTTCATCTATTACATTTGCAGTCCAATAACAGAAGGGTAGCGTGGCCGAGTGGCTAGGCAGAGCTCTGCAAAAGCTCCTACAGCGGTTCGAATCCGCTCGCTACCTCTTTTTTTATCCCCATCTTGTACTGTTTTTCTCTCTAATCATAACCGATATTCAATAATCATATTCCATTGCAAGTTTTGCTTTATGGGGTGATGATTGGGTGAGTTTACGCCTTCTTTTTCTACATTAGTTCCCTAGAAAACGATTTTTCCGTCTTATTTAAAATTATTCTAAATATAGAAATTTGATAGAAAGGCTTAACCTTAATGCATCATTTTAACGTAATTTAGCAAAAATATTCTTGAGTGAAAGTCTTTACTATTTGTTTTGATAGTAAGACTATTTGAAATAAGATGTTAGAGTATTACTTTTGCAATGTTTTTGAAATCGTACAAATAAATAGTTTAAACCATAATTAATCCAATGTCCTTAAAACGCTTATTTATTGGCCTAATTAGGATTCAGCTTGTATGCTGTTTTCTATTCTTGAGTTCTGTACAAGGTTCTATGCTTTATGCGCAGGATGCTGAAGAACAAGAAGAAGAATCTGCGGAGGCAGAGTCCTCTGATTCTGATTATGACGAAGCAGTAGTAAATGCAGGGAGATCCATCTTCGAGGGTGAATGTACTGTATGTCATGCTATCAATGAAAAGGTAATTGGACCTGCATTGAAAAATGTCGAAAGCAGATGGGATGACAGAGATCTTCTCAAGCAATTCATTTTAAATTCTCAAAAAGTAATCCAAAGTGGACACGAGTATTCAGTTAAATTGTATGAGCAATATGACAGAACTGTAATGCCTTCTTTTGATTACAATGATGAGGAGCTTGAGTCCATTTTAGCCTATATCGATTACGCAAGTAATCAAAAAGAGCAAACCGCAAGTAGTGGCGGTGGAGCTTCTGCCTCTGAAGGTGGTGGCGGTGAAGGCGGCGGCGGTTCTACGGCTGGAGTTCCTTCTGAATACTTAACCATCATCCTTGTTGGATTAATTATTGTTCTAATCCTCATATTAGTTGTTCTTTTGCTTATCATCTCTGTATTGGGTAAATTCCTCAATAACCAAGATGGCATAGAGTCTGAGGATAAAGAAGTAATCGACCAAAGATTTAACATTGGAAGTTTTGTTCAAAGCAGAGCTTTTATCTCCTTGGTAATATTTTTATTTGTAGCTATTGTGACAAAAACAGGTATCGATGCGCTATATACTGTTGGTATCCAGCAAGGGTATGCACCAACACAGCCGATTGCTTTTTCTCACAAATTACACGCAGGTGAGTATGAGATAGAATGTCAGTACTGCCATACAAGTGTAGAGAAGAGTAAGTCTGCAAACATTCCTTCAGCAAACATTTGTATGAATTGCCACAGTGAAATCAAAACTGATTCACCTGAAATTCAAAAAATTTACGCAGCTGTAGAAAATGAACAGCCAATTGAGTGGGTGAGGATTCACAATCTTCCTGATTTAGCTTACTTCAATCATGCTCAGCACGTCACTGTAGGTGGTCTTGAGTGCGAAACTTGTCATGGTGACATTGCTGAAATGGAAGTGGTATATCAATACTCTTCATTGACTATGGGATGGTGTATCGAATGTCACCAAGAGTCAGAGGTGAATACGAAAGACAATGCTTACTACGATAAATTAGTTGAGTTTCATAAGAAAAAGGGTGGGGAGCCAATGAAAGTTACAGACATTGGTGGCTTAGAGTGTTCTAAGTGTCACTACTAATCAGTAATCATTAATTGTATAGCAATCACGAAAAAACAATGGAAAATAAAAAAACATATTGGAAAGGTTTAGAACAGCTTAGCAACGATACTGAGTTTGTAAAGCATGCTGATAAGGAGTTTCCTTCTTACCTTCCTATAAAAGAGCAAAGATCAAAATCAGAACCCGCTGACGGATTAAGCGGAATGAGCTCTTCAAGGAGAGACTTTCTTAAAATGATGGGATTTAGCTTAGCTGCGGCTTCTCTCGCTGCTTGCGAAGCGCCTGTAAGAAAAGCGATTCCTTACCTTAATAAACCTGTTGAAGTAGACCCAGGGATTCCTAACTACTACGCTTCTTCATTCACTCTTAACGGTGACTATTGCGGGATCGTAGTTAAAACTAGAGAGGGGCGCCCCATCAAGATTGAAGGGAATCGTCTTGATCCAATTACCCAAGGTGGTGTTAACGCTCAGGTTGAAGCATCTATCCTTTCCCTTTATGATAAAGAGAGACTTGCTAACCCTAGAATTAATCAGTCTAAAGCGGACTGGAAAGAGGTTGATGAGCAAGTAAAGGCTGATTTAGAAAAAATAGCTGAGAATGGTGGTAAAGTCGCTATCGTAAGTGGTTCTATTATCTCTCCTTCAGAACTAAAGTCTATTGATCTTTTCAAGGAGAAATATGAAAATGTAGAGCACATCACTTATGATGCAGCTACAGCTTCAGGTATGCTTAAGGCCAATGAGGAGTCTTTCGGTGAGAGAATGATCCCTTCTATGGACTTTTCTAAAGCGGACGTGATTGTTAGCTTTGGTGCTGATTTCTTAGGCACTTGGATTTCTCCAATAGAATTCACTAAGCAGTATAGTAAGACTAGAAAGCTTGGTAAGAACAAGCAGAAAATGTCTCGTCACTACCAATTCGAGGCATTAATGTCACTTACTGGTGCTAATGCTGATTACAGAGAGGCTATCACACCATCACAAGAAGGAGTTTATGTAGCTTCATTATATAATAAAATTGCTTCTAAAGTTGGAGCTTCTACTATTCGTTTAGATGAGTCAGTTGATTCAGAATATGTAAACAAAGCTGCTCAGGATCTATTAGCTGCAAGAGGAAAGAGTTTAGTCGTTAGTGGTTCTAATGACCCTAGTGTTCAAATTACTGTTAATGCGATTAACTCATTACTTGGTAATTACGGTGCTACTCTTAATACTGCAGTACCTATTTACAATAGAAAAGGTGATGACAGCAAAATGGCTTCTTTAGTTAAAGATGCAAAAGCTGGAAAGATAGCAGGTTTAATCATATGGAATGCCAATCCAGTCTATGATTTTGTTGGTGGTGATGACTTAGCGGCAGCAATACCTAATATAGGTCTTACTGTTGCTTTCAATGCTGTTGCTGATGAAACTGCAGATTTAGTGAAATACAACGCGCCTGACCATCACTACTTAGAGTCTTGGAATGATGCTAATCCTAGAAAAGGTCAATATTCCTTAAGTCAACCAACTATTTCACCACTGTTCAAAACAAGACAAGCAGGTGAAAGCATGTTGAAATGGGCTGATGCTTCTTATGATTCTTACTATGATTTCGTAAGAGAAAACTGGAAGGATTTAGTTTTCCCTAAGCAAAATAAAGTCCTTGACTACGATATGTTCTGGGATTCATGCTTGCACGATGGAGTATTTATTGATGCTGAGGAGACTGTTAACTCAGAAGCTTTGGCTTTTGATTACAATGTTTCTCAAGTATCTTCCTCGCTCAATAAAAATTATAAGGCTTCAGGTGGTGATGTTGAATTAATCACCTACTTCAAAATGGGCGTTGGAACTGGAGCTCAGGCCAACAACCCTTGGTTGCAAGAGATGCCAGATCCAGTGACGAAAGCAACTTGGGATAACTACATTACGATGTCTTTAGGACAAGCGAATGACTGGGGTATCCAAATGAAGGAAGGTAAGACCAATATGGCTGATATCACCATCAATGGTGAAACTTATACTTTACCAGTATTGATTCAACCAGGTCAGAAGAAGGGGACATTAGGTCTTGCTCTTGGTTACGGAAGAGAAAAAGCAGGTCGAGTTGCTGACGGTGTAGGTTTCAATGCGTATAAGTTGCTCAAATTAGCTGATGGTCAAGTAAATGGGGTCATCACTAGTGGCGTAAGTATTGAAAAATCTTCAAAAAAATATACGGTAGCTCAAACGCAAACTCACGAGACCTTTATGAATCGTGATATTGTTGTAGCTGAAGCCACCTTATCACAATATCAAAAAGACAATTCAGCGGGTAGATACAAGCCGAAAGTTGGTATGACCGATGGGGCTGTACCTGCAGGTGATTTATCTCTTTGGAAAGGTCACGACTATAATAACCACCATTGGGCGTTAGTAGTTGACATGAACTCTTGTACTGGATGTAGTGCCTGTACTGTAGCATGTCAAGTGGAGAACAACGTTTCTGTAGTGGGTAGAGATGAAGTGATCAATCGTAGGGAAATGCATTGGATAAGAATTGACAGATACTATTCTTCTGATGCAAGCCCATCTGATCAAAGAGGATTAGAGATTGCATCTGAGAATCCTGAGGTTACATTCCAGCCAATGATGTGTCAGCATTGTAATAATGCACCATGTGAGACGGTTTGTCCTGTTGCTGCAACAACTCATAGCTCTGAGGGATTAAATCAGATGACTTATAACCGTTGTATTGGTACTCGTTATTGTGCAAATAACTGTCCTTACAAAGTTAGAAGATTCAACTGGTTTAAGTACCATGATAACAAGGACTTTGCAAGAACTAACGTAGCACAGAATGATGATTTGGGTAAAATGGTTCTCAACCCTGACGTTACTGTTAGAGCTAGAGGTGTGATGGAGAAGTGTTCTATGTGCGTTCAGCGAATTCAGTTAGGTAAGTTACAAGCTAAGAAAGAAGGTCGTCGACCAATTGATGGAGAAATACAAGTTGCTTGTGCTAGCGCATGTCCTGCAGACGCTCTTACATTCGGAGATTTGAATGATGAAAATTCCAAGATTGTAAAGTTAATGCGCGATGAAAATGAGGAGAGAGCTTATCACGTTCTCGAGTATCTTAGTGTCAAGCCTAATGTATGGTATTTGACTAAAGTTAGAAACAAAGACGAAAAATTAGCTTAATTTAAATAATTTAATAATATGCAGGTTACTTCATCAATTAGAGAACCTTTAATTACGAACGGGAAGTCCTATGCCGACGTAACAGAGGATGTTTGTAGCGTAGTTGAAAACCCTCCAGGAAAACTATGGCTTATGGGTATGGCCATTTCTATAGCTCTCTTGGGTATAGGTGGATATGCCTTAGCTATTACCTTATGGGATGGTATTGGTGTATGGGGATTAAATAAAACTGTAGGTTGGGCGTGGGATATTACTAACTTCGTTTGGTGGGTTGGTATTGGTCACGCAGGTACCCTAATTTCAGCAGTACTTCTTCTTTTTAGACAAAAATGGAGAACTGGGATCAACAGAGCTTCAGAGGCGATGACCATTTTTGCGGTAATTTGTGCTGCACAGTTTCCAATCATTCACATGGGACGTCCTTGGATTGGATTTTTGTGGGTTTTCCCTCTACCAAATACTTATGGCTCTTTGTGGGTAAACTTTAATTCACCGCTACTTTGGGACGTATTTGCGATTTCAACTTATTTCACTGTATCATTGGTGTTTTGGTATATCGCTATGGTTCCTGATTTTGCTACAATCAGAGACAGAGCTAAGAGTAAAATTTCTAAATTCTTCTATAGTGCATTAAGTCTTGGTTGGACTGGTGGTGCTAAGGCATGGCAACGGTGGGAGGCTATCTCTTTAATCCTTGCTGGTTTAGCTACCCCACTCGTACTTTCTGTACATACCATTGTATCATTTGACTTTGCTACCTCTGTAATCCCAGGATGGCACACGACCATTTTCCCACCTTACTTTGTTGCGGGTGCGATTTTTAGTGGTTTTGCTATGGTACTTACCCTTCTTATCATTGCCAGAAAGGTATTAGGTCTTGAGGATTATATTACAATGTACCATATCGAGTTGATGAACATTATCATCCTTGTAACAGGATCAATTGTTGGTGTTGCTTATATCACTGAATTGTTCATGGCATGGTATTCTGGTGTTGCACCTGAGCAATATGCATTCTATAATAGAGCTACCGGTCCTTATTGGTGGGCATACTGGTCAATGATGACTTGTAACGTTATTTCACCACAGCTTTTCTGGTTCAAGAAGATTAGAAGAAACATCATTATTACCTTTATCTTATCTATCGTGGTTAATATAGGTATGTGGTTTGAGCGATTTGTAATTATCGTGACTTCTCTTCACAGAGACTTCCTTCCGTCAAGCTGGGCAATGTTTAGTGCTACTTTCTATGATGTGGGTATTTATCTTTTCACATTCGGATTATTCTTTACACTATTCTTATTATTTGCGAAGTTCTTCCCTGTGATTAACATGGCGGAGCTTAAAACTGTATTAAAGTCTTCATCAGAAAAAGTTGATAAATAACATGGAAAAGCAAAAAAACTATATACTAGGTGTATATGATGACGAGGATGTCTTGTTAAAGGGGGTCACTAAAGTTAGAGATGCTGGAGTAAAGATAGAAGAGGTTTATTCACCTTATCCTGTTCATGGTTTAGATGAAAGACTAGGGTATAAAAGAAGTAGATTACCAGTTGTGGCGTTTTTATTTGGTATGACAGGTACAACTTTGGCTATTCTGATGCAGGTATTCATGATGAGTGTAGATTGGCAAATGATCATTGGTGGTAAGGACTTTTTACCTTATCCAACTTTTGTACCCGTAACATTTGAGATGACAGTTCTTTTGGCAGCATTAGGTATGGTGGGTACTTTTGTAGTTATCGAAGGTTTACGTCCTTATGCCAAGCCACGGATTTTTGATTTAAGATCCTCTGATCACTTGCATATCATGGCAATTGATTTGGCAATCAACAAGGATATGGATGAAGACAAATTACAATCTGTATTGAAGGACTCAGGAGCTGTTGAGATCAATCGTAAAGATTTTGAATAAACTAACAATAATCTGATGTTAAAAATAAAATATATATTTCTTGTAGGTCTTTTTTCCGCAGCTCTAATTGGCTGCGATGCTAAAGGCGAAGATCCAGGAACAGAATACGCTCCACAGATGTATCACTCTGTGGCCTATGAACCACTTACTCAAATTACTGACCAATCGGCTGGAAGTTGGTTGAGTTCAAGAGAAGACGGTAAAGGTGAGTTTTTTAACTCTAACGTAAACAATCCGGGCGGAATAAACATGCGTGAGCCAGTTGCTAATACTGTACGCCGCGACGCGAAAGGCATGTTACCTTATCGAGTTCACAAGGATAGTATCGACTATGCTGCTGAATTTATTAAAAACCCACTTGAAAGTACTGATGAATATCTAACTGAAGGTAAAAGATTGTATCAAAACTTTTGTTCTTCATGTCATGGTGAAAAGGGTGATGGTCAAGGCAAGGTTGGTGTTGTATATAAAGGTGTACCTAAGTACAACACAGGTAGAATATCCAAGGTGTCTGAAGGACATATCTTCCACACTATCTTTCATGGAAAGGGTAGAATGGGAGCGCATGGTTCTCAAATTAGCCAAGAGGATATATGGAAAATAGTTTTCCATGTTCAAGAATTACAAAAACAATAAACTAATCGATCATTATTGTCATGACAGAAGAAAGATTTGATTTTACCTCCGGAGCTAAAAAGAAGCTTATCATAACATTTGTTGTTGGTTTTGCTCTTTTAGCAATTGGATTGTTTTTTCTTGCGGGCAGCGATGCAGCTGTTTCGGAAGAGGGAAAACCATTCCATTGGACAAATAGATTGTGGACAAATTTATGGATAAATAATGTCTATTTTACTGGTCTAGCTATTATTGGTGTATTCTTTGTCGCCATTCAATACGTAGCTAGAGCGGGATGGTCTGCTTACATCATTAGGATTCCATTAGCATTTGGTTCTTGGTTACCTTTTGCTGGCGTTTTAATGTTAGGTATTTTCTTGATAGCTAACCATGATTTATTTCACTGGACACATACTTATTTATTTGATAAGGAAGATCCTAGATACGATAAAATTATAGCTGGTAAAGAGCCTTATTTAAATATGGGTTTTTTCTTAGCTAGAATGGTTGGATACTTCGTAATCTGGTATCTATTATTTAGGGCTATCAAAAAGCATGCATTAGCTGAAGATATAAATGGAGGTACACACCATTATAGACAACTAGTTAAGTTTTCTGCAATCTTTATTGTGCTGTTTGCCATTACTTCATCTACTTCTGCTTGGGATTGGGTATTAAGTATCGATGCTCATTGGTTCAGTACAATGTTTGGTTGGTACGTCTTTGCTAGTTGGTGGGTAAATGGAATCGCGGCTATTTTATTAGGTTGTGTTTTACTGAAAGAAGCTGGTTACTTACCACATCTAAACAGATCTCACATTCATGATTTAGGTAAATTCCTTTTCGGATTCTCTATTTTCTGGACGTATATTTGGTTCTCTCAGTTTCTATTAATCTATTACGCGAACATTCCAGAGGAGACGTTTTATTTTATAGAAAGATTGAACAGCGATTATTATTCAAATTTCTTTTTTATTAATCTTGTTCTAAACTTTTTGCTTCCATTCTTAGTTCTTATGACAAGAGAAGCAAAGAGACAAGCTGTTATCGTAAAGTTCGTTTGTGTATTAGTGTTGTTTGGTCATTGGTTAGACTTCTACCTTATGATCACTCCTGGTACTTTATCTACAAACGGTGGTTTCGGTTTTATTGAAATTGGTAGTATTCTTATTTACTTATCGGCTTTCTTGTTCGTATCATTAACCGCTCTATCAAAATCTAATTTGATTCCTAATAATCATCCTATGCTTGAGGAGAGTATACATCATGAAGTTTAGGATTTGTAGATCAATTTAAAACAATTTAAATATGTTTAATTTATTAGTTGGGGCAGGGGTCTTACTAGTTTTAGTAATCCTTTATTTGTTATTTAGAATCCAATCTTTGATTGGTATTGCTAAAAAGAGCAAGAATATTGAATCTACGAGTAATAATGTAAATGCAAATTTATTTATATTATTCCTTATAGTAGGGTTTGGTGCTATGTTCTATTATAGCTACGTTAATTTTGATAAGTACACTCTTCCTGTAGCATCGGAACATGGACCAAGAGTAGATTCCTTATTTTGGTGGACAATGGGAATTACTGGCGTTGCTTTCATTTTAACTCATATTCTTTTATTCATCTTCCCTAAGATGTATAAGTATGATAAAAATAGAAGGGCCTTTTATTATCCAGTAAATAATAAGTTAGAATTTTTATGGACAGTTGTTCCATTCGTAGTTCTTTCTATTTTAATATTTTCCGGTTTTCGTGCATGGACAGACATCACGGCAAAGGCTCCTGATGATGCTGAGGTGGTCGAGATAATGGGTTATCAATTTGCATGGTCTGTTAGATATCCAGGTAATGATGGGAAATTAGGTAACTATGACTTTAGAATCATTGATGCCACTAATGAATTTGGTATTGATTTTTCTGATGCCAATTCCTTTGATGATTTTACCACTAGAAAAGTAGTAATTCCCAAAGGTAAGCCTGTATTATTCAAAATAAGAGCTAGGGATGTGCTCCACTCAGTATTTGCTCCGCATTTTAGGTTAAAAATGGACGCTGTACCTGGGATGCCTACCAGTTTTTGGTTTACACCTACTAAGTCGACATCGGATATGAGGCAGGAAACTGGTAATGAAAATTTTAAGTACGAAATTGCTTGTACTGAAATTTGTGGAAGAGGCCACTTCTCTATGAAGCTAGAGGTTGAAGTATTAGAGCCTGCTCAATACGAAGAGTGGTATGCTTCACAAAAATCTTTCCTTGATAGAAATGAAGACTACCTTGCTAAGGTTCCTGAAAAATACCGTGATTTGGCTATGGAAGTTTCCGGGATTAAAGATAGAGAAAAAGGAACCTCTGATAACAATGTAAATTCAGCACTGTAAATAAAGAAATATGTCAACTTTAAGTCAAAACATCAATTCTGATGTTCATGAAGAGCATGAACATCATGAAGAGAATTGGGTAACTAAATACTTGTTTACTACCGATCATAAAATGATTGGTAAGCAGTTTTTAATCACAGGCCTTGTATGGGCTCTCATTGGTGGTGCATTATCTCTTATATTTCGTCTTCAATTGGGTTTCCCCGATATGAATCTTGATTGGTTGAGACCAATATTAGGAGAATGGATTACCGATAGTGGTAAAATAGATCCTAATTTCTATTTAGCATTAGTTACCATGCACGGTACAATTATGGTATTTTTTGTACTGACGGCCGGTTTAAGTGGTACATTCAGTAATTTCCTTATTCCATTACAAATTGGAGCTAGAGACATGGCTAGTGGCTTCATGAATGCTTTATCCTACTGGTTATTCTTTATTTCCAGTGTGATCATGCTTTCTTCACTTTTCATTGAGACTGGACCAGCAGCTGGTGGTTGGGTTGTGTATCCTCCTTTATCTGCTTTGCCTCAAGCCGTACCCGGCTCTCAACTTGGTATGACACTTTGGTTGATTGCAATGGTTTTCTTCATTGCTTCGACTCTTATTGGTGGTATTAATTATATTGCTACTATCATTAATATGAGAACCAAAGGGCTCTCATTTAATAAGCTACCTTTAACTATTTGGGCTTTCTTCTTAACCGCTATTATAGGTTTGTTGAGTTTCCCTGTTTTGTTTGCAGCGGCTTTATTACTTGTTTTTGATAGAAGTTTTGGAACCTCGTTCTACCTTAGCGAAATATATATAGGTGGTGAGGCATTACCTAATGTCGGTGGATCTGCTGTATTATACCAGCATCTATTCTGGTTCTTAGGTCACCCTGAGGTTTATATTGTTTTATTACCAGCCTTAGGTATTACTTCCGAGATTATTGCAACCAATGCTCGTAAGCCGATATTTGGTTATAAAGCAATGATAGGATCTATGCTTGGAATTACAGTTCTTTCTTTTGTAGTATGGGCGCACCACATGTTTGTAAGTGGAATGAATCCATTCTTAGGTAGTATATTCATGTTCCTTACCTTAATAATTGCTGTTCCTTCTGCAATTAAGGTGTTTAATTATCTAACCACCTTATGGAAAGGTAATCTTCAATTTACTACAGCAATGTTATTCTCCATAGGTCTTGTTTCCTTTTTCATTAGTGGTGGACTTACAGGTATTTTCTTGGGTAATGCTGCTTTGGATATTCAGCTCCATGATACTTATTTTGTAGTAGCTCACTTTCACCTTGTAATGGGATCTGCTTCATTCTTTGGTATGATGGCAGGTATTTATCATTGGTTCCCTAAGATGTATGGGCGAATGATGGATGAAAAGTTAGGTTATCTGCATTTCTGGTTAACATTCGTTGGTGTATATTTGGTATTCTTTCCAATGCATTATATCGGTATTGCTGGGTTTCCGCGTAGATATTATAGCTTTACTAACTTTGATGCGTTCAGTTCATTTACTGATTTAAATACTTTCATAAGTATAGCAGCTATACTTACAATGAGTGCTCAATTCATTTTTGTATTTAACTTTTTCTATAGTATGTACAGAGGTAGAAAGGCACCATTGAATCCGTGGAAATCTACCACGCTTGAGTGGACTACACCAAGGGTTCCTGGTCACGGCAATTGGCCTGGTAAAGTACCTGTAGTTTATAGATGGCCTTATGATTACAGTAAACCGGGTGCTGAAGACGATTTTATACCTCAAACAGTTCCTTATTCCGAAACTAAATCATCAAATC
Organism: Cyclobacteriaceae bacterium; assembly: GCA_020832375.1. GTDB lineage: Bacteria > Bacteroidota > Bacteroidia > Cytophagales > Cyclobacteriaceae > JAFIEW01. Next base: position 6,924 of record JAFIEW010000036.1, on the reverse strand, counting down.
TACCTCATGAGAATGAATTGATAGAGTTAGAAGAAGAGATAAACAGAGAAGATGAAAAGGTCACAGAACCACAAAATTAATATCCAAATAAATAGCCGATCTTTTCAAAGATTGGCTATTTCTACAATTGGGGTTATTTACTTTCTTATTCTTATTGGTGGAACCGTTCGAACTACCGGTGCTGGAATGGGTTGTCCTGATTGGCCAAAGTGCTTTGGGCAATTAATTCCACCTACCTCTGTAGATCAATTGCCAGAAGACTATAAAGAAGTTTTCGCTGAGCAAAGAGCTCGTAAAAATGATAGACTAGTTTCTTATCTTACTTTCTTAGGCTTTGATAATAAGGCGAGTGAAATCAAGAACGACCCTGATATTCTAGTTGAAGCTGATTTCAATGCTACTAAGACTTGGATAGAATATATTAATAGGTTGGTTGGCGCAGGGACCGGTTTGTTTGTATTAGCTTTAGCAATAAGGTCTCTTCAGTTCTATAGAATCAAAAAAAGAATTACATTCTTTTCTACTCTTACTTTATTTCTCATACTTATACAAGCTTGGATAGGTGCTTTAGTAGTAAGTACTAATCTTATGCCTTGGATGATAACTGTGCACATGTTGTTGGCCGTAGTCATCGTTAATCTAGTCATATATGTATATTATCATTCTACTTTGATTAATCATACGCGTTCAGTTCTGGAGGATAAAAGCGTATTTACTAGTGTATTAATCATAAGTATGGTGCTTATGGTATTTCAGATAGTATTTGGTACACAAGTGAGGGAAGAAATTGATGTTCTGAATAAAAATGGCCTATTACGTGTAGATTGGATTGAAAATTTATCACTAGGTTTTTTAATTCACAGGAGTTTGAGTTTGTTAATTCTAGCTACACACATTGTTATGCTTGTTTTAATGTTCAAAATATCTCAATATGAAGCCGAGTTTAAGTCCATACTAATATTCGCTTTAGTTCTTGTTATTGCTGAAATAATCACTGGAGTTATTATGGCTTATTTTGCGGTTCCTGCATGGGCTCAACCCGTCCATTTATTAGTTGGTGTTATGATTATAGGTGTTCAGTTCTATGCCTATATCTCAGCATTGAATAGTGAAAAGATCACTTCGAAAAAAATGCAAAAAATATGATAGTTTCTGACAATATCGCGGATAATAGAATTTCAACGGCAGAATACATCAAAGCCTTTATTGAGTTAACTAAACCAAGGCTTTCTTTTTTGGTTGCCTTTAGTAGTGCATTTGGTTATGCTTTGGCTCAACAGAGTAGCTTCAATTGGTCTGTTCTTTTGCTTCTTACGCTTGGTGGCTTTCTTATTTCTGCCTCCGCTGTTACCATAAATCAGATAATTGAAATTAAGTATGATTTGTTAATGGAGCGTACAAAAACTAGACCTTTACCTACCGGTAAAATTTCTAAATCTGAAGCTATTTATTTCAGTATTGGAAGTGCTATCATAGGTTTGTGTATTTTATATATTATCGCGCATCCTATTACTGTACTTTTGTCTTTTACTTCTCTTATTCTTTATGCCTTTGTTTACACTCCATTAAAAAGAGTTGGTCCTATAGCTGTATTTGTTGGGGCTATTCCTGGTGCTTTACCACCTTTAATTGGTTGGACAGCTGCGACAGGTTCTATTGCTGTTGAGGCGCTTGTAATTTTTGGTATTCAATTTATCTGGCAGTTCCCTCATTTCTGGGCCATCGCCTGGGTAGCTGATGAGGATTATAAAAAGGCAGGATTTAAGCTGCTCCCTATGGGGGGGAAGAAAGATCTCAATACTGCTTTTCAAATAATGGTTTATACGCTATTTCTACTACCTTTAGGATTACTACCTGCCAAATTTGGTATTACTGGAATTAATTCAGCTATAGTCGTTACCATATGTGGTGTCCTTTTTCTTGTTCAATCTATTTATCTAATGAAGGAGTGCTCAAGAAAGTCCGCTCTACAAATGATGTTCGGTTCATTCATTTATTTACCAGTTGTACAAATCGCCTTTTTAATTGATAAATTATAATTTAAAAATATGTCCACTCATCTATCATATGTAAAGATCATTGATCCCAATAAAGAGCCTGATGCTCCGTTATCGATGCATCCCCAAAAATTTGCCTTGTGGTTGTTTATTGTTAGCGTCGTGATGATTTTTGCTGCCCTTACTTCCGCTTATATAGTTAGACAAGCGGAGGGTGATTGGTTAGTTTTTAATATGCCTAGCATATTTTGGTTTAATACACTAGTTGTAGCTCTTAGTAGTGTCAGTATGCACTTTGCCTATATTTATGCAAAAAAAGACAATCAAAATAAATTAAAATTTGCTACTGCTATAACTGCAGTTCTAGGCTTTGCGTTTATTTATGGGCAAGTAAAGGGTTGGGGCGATTTAGTTGATCAAGGTGTTTATTTCGTAGGAAATCCTGCTGGATCTTTTATGTATGTACTAACGGGCCTTCATTTAGTACATCTTTTGAGTGGAATTATCTTTGTGATTGTTTTGCTTGCATTTGTATTTTATAATAAAGTGAATAGTAATAAAATGCTCAATATGGAAATGTGTAGTACATATTGGCATTTTTTAAGTGGACTTTGGATTTATTTATTCTTATTTTTGCTTTTAAACAACTAGTAACAACTTAACATAAACCTAAAATAATGTCTAATACATCGACCGTAACAAAGCCTAAAATGAGTGTTTGGGATGGCGGCAATAGCCCTCTCAAGGCGAGCTATGGAAAACTAATGATGTGGTTTTTCATCCTATCAGACGCATTAACCTTCTTTGCTCTATTAATTGCATATGGCCTTATCAGGTATAAACATCCTGCTTTTGAAGGTAGTACTTCAGAATTTGTATTTTCGCAAGAATATTGGCCGCTCCCCGAAGTAGTCTTTAATGCTTTCCCTGGATTTGAAGGTGTACATTTACCCTTATTGTTTGTAGTATTAATGACTTTCATTCTTGCCTTAAGTTCTGTTACGATGGTATTAGCTGTGGAAGCTGGTAATAGAATGGATAAAGACGGTGTTGTTAAGTGGTTAGGGTGGACGATTTTAGGTGGTGTAGCCTTTTTGGCTTGCATGGCCTGGGAGTGGTCTCACTTTATTCACGGTACGCCGGAGGGTGGAATGTTACTTGACGGTTCCATTTTTCATGGTGCTACTTTATCAGTGAACCAATATGGACCACCTGCCTATGCAGCTGTTTTCTTTTTTGTAACCGGCTTTCATGGTCTGCATGTTTTTAGTGGTATCGTATTAAATATTTATGTTTTCTATAATGCTGTTATAGGAACCTTCGATCGTAGAGGACACTATGAGATGGTAGAAAAGTCTGGCCTATATTGGCACTTTGTCGATTTAGTTTGGGTATTTGTATTCACCTTCTTCTACTTAATATAAATCCAGTAACCATTTAATCAATAATCATGTCAGATTTTAATGATGTAACCGCAGATGTAATCCCTAAGGACCCTGAAAAAATTAATAAGATCTTAAAGGTATCTGCTATAATTGCAGTGCTCGCAATCCTACAGGTTGTTCTAGCATTTCTTTTGCCAAGGGGAGGATTTTCTTATACCATGATTGTTTTCCTCATGGTTGCAAAAGCATATTACATTACAGCTGAGTTGATGCACCTTAAAAACGAAGTTAAAGTGCTTATAGGAAGCATCCTCATTCCCATTCTATTTATAGTTTTCTTCTTATTTGTCTTATATATGGAAGGAAATTCTATCGTAGCTAAGCTATATTAGAAAATTATTATGAATCAAAAAATTCTTAAAGCCGGGGGCCTACTATTGTTAGTAGGTATCCCGGTTTTCTTTTTTGTTTTTCTTAAGCTGTTTGGAGAAAACAAATATGAGCTTCCATATATCTTGAAAGATGATATCCAGAAATGGCTTGTTCAAGATGATAAGTGTAATTCAGATAGGTATACGTATGTAGCTGATTCCATTTATCTGCCATTGGGGTCGTTTAAACAAGACTTCGATATTAATTTTTCATTAAAAAGTGCAAGGGTACTATTAATTATTAATAGTGAAGACGGATTAGAAAAAGTTCTCAATGATTTTAATTCGGCTCGTAAGAAATTAAAAACTTATCATTCCAATTATCTTATTTTCGGAGATTCCTTGCAGTTGTCTTATTTTAAAGAATATTTTGAATTGCAGTCACAAATGGGAGAAGACCTTTCAATAAATGATAAGTTTGTTTCTACTGATAATCTTGATAATGAATTTTTCATTGATTGTATTTTCCCTTCATATGTTTTAAATCAATTTGCTGATGAATCCGTTATTAATTCTTCATTGTATGTTTTGCTAGATCATATCGGGGCTATCAGAGGAGTTTATAATGCCAATATTTCTGAAGAAGTGGATAGGATGATCATAGAAACCGATTTGCTCGTAAATAAAGTTATACCCAATTCTTAATTTGTTTTCAAACATGGAGTTAATCAAACCAAGCTCTACTTTAAAAAACGTTATCATCGTTTTATCGATAGCTATACCTGTTGTAGTGGCTGTATTACTTTTCAGTCCTTCAAAAATAACGAATGCCGGCAGTTGGATTTATTTTTTACCTCATTTTAATGCTATTATCAATAGTTTAACATCGGTCATGCTTATAGCTGGTGCTTATGTGATCATTAAAAACAAAGATATTGAATTACATAGGACTTTTATGAGTACCAGTTTTATTCTGGGTGCGTTGTTCCTAGTTTCTTATGTTATCTATCATGCAGGCGCCGAAAGCACCAAATTTGGCGATTTAGACGGAGATGGTATTGTTTCATCAGATGAATTAGCTCAAGTCGGCATATGGAGAAGTATCTATTTAGGCATATTACTCTTTCATATACTTCTGGCTGTAGTGGTTGTACCCTTCGTATTATTTGCTTTTTATTATGCATTATCCAATCAAATAGAAAAGCATAGAAAAGTAGTGAAATTTACTTACCCTATTTGGCTTGTAGTAAGTGTGACTGGTGTCATAGTTTATTTTATGATAAGTCCTTATTATTGATATCCAGTTAAGAACATAGTTTAACAAATCTGTGTTATAGAAAGAAAAATAGAGATGAAAATCAAGATATTAATATTGACTGTTATATTATTCATGACCAACATTCTCGATGTTCTTGCACAATGTGCAATGTGCAGAACACAATTAGAGAATAATGTAAGTGAAGGTAACATCGGAATTGCTGCAGGCATCAACACAGGAATTCTTTATTTATTTTTCACTCCATATATTCTTGCTGGAATTATCATATATTTCTGGTATAAAAATTCAAAGAAGAATGCCCAAAAGATCAAAGTTAACAGCTATAGTGACAGCTAAATGTCCAAAATGTAGAAAAGGTGATATGTTTAAACATTCCGCTTTTCTTCCTCATAAGTTTGATGAAATGTATGAAGATTGTCCAGTCTGTGATTTACATTATGAAAGAGAGCCTGGCTTCTTTTTTGGTGCAATGTACATCACATATAGTCTAAATGTTGCTGTCCTTGTTACCATTTTTATCATCTTGTATAATTTTTTAGGTAATCCTGAACTATGGGTCTATATTGCAAGTGTCCTTTCGATCGTTATTTTGTTTCTACCATTTGTATTTCGATTATCAAGGGCGATGTACCTACATTTTTTTGGTGGCGTAAAATATGATGACTCTTATCAAAATAAATAATTAATTACATGATTAAGGCAGGTGTTAACCAAGAACTCCCCATTTTTGAAGAGTCACAGTTTGGTTTATATTTAGGACGTGAGGATGAAAAAGTGCTTCTACCTAATAAGTTTGTTCCAGAATCTTACAAACTAGGAGACTTGATAGATGTTTTTATATACTATGATTCTGAAGATAGGGTAGTAGCGACTACTCAAACGCCCCTTATTAAGCTTAATCAGTTCGCGGGACTTGTTGTTAAAGAGAATACACCTATTGGCTCTTTTATGGATTGGGGCTTAGATAAAGATCTTTTAGTACCTTTTAAAGAGCAGCATGTTGAATTTAGGGAAGGCAGTAAGTATGTTGTAAGACTCTGTGATGATCCTCAGTCAAATCGTTTAATAGGAGTTAGCAAGATTAAATCTTTTTTCTTAGATGCACCTAGCAGCTTAAACTTAGAGGTAAAATATTCGGCTCTAATTTTCTCTAAAACGCCTATGGGATATGAAGCTGTAGTTGATCAAGCTTTTCGAGGAATGTTATATCATGATGAGCTTAATAAATCACTGAACATCGGTGATGAGTATCAAGTGTATATCAAGACTGTAAGAGAAGATGGAAAACTTGATTTGGCTTTAAATATTCGTGGTAGTGAGCAATCCTATTCTCTAGAGGATAAAATTCTTCAAGTTCTCGATCAACAAGATGATAAGGTGCTACTTCTTGGTGACAAAAGTGATCCACAAGCTATTTTCAATCAGTTTGGAGTAAGCAAGAAGGTTTATAAGAAAGCCATCGGTCATTTGTATCGCAAGAAAAAAATTATTTTAACTGACCATGATATTAGACGACCATGAATATCATAAGGATATTACCAAAGCCTTAGATCGCTACAATGACACCGGTCGATTTTTAAAAAGAATAAAAAAACAAAAAAAAAGGCTTGATGATCATTTCCATAAGCATCATGCTGAGGTCTTTGAACAAGTGGACTGTTTAAGCTGCGCTAACTGCTGTAAAACTACAAGTCCCATTTTTTACCAGTCAGACATAAGTAGGTTGGCTAAAGCTTTAAAAATGTCCGAAAGTGATTTTATTGCTTCTTATCTTCAAATGGACGAAGATGGAGATATGGTTTTAAAGTCTAGTCCATGCCCTTTCTTGGGGTATAATAACGATTGTATTTTTTATAAGCATGGACCTAAAGCTTGGAGAGAGTATCCTCATA
>JAFIEW010000198.1 GCA_020832375.1 Cyclobacteriaceae bacterium | reverse complement strand
TCCATGCCCGCCAATATGCCCCAGCATTAGGAAGATTTTGGAGTGTTGACCCGTTAGCAGGGGATGCGCCAAGTTGGACACCTTATAGGTTTGGGTTTAATAACCCAATACGATACACAGACCCAGATGGGCGTTGGGAATGGGACGCAGTAGGAAATCTCAAAGCACAGAAAGGCGACAATTCATACACATTAGCAAAGTTTTTAGGAACAAACCAAAAGAATGCAATGACTGTACTTAACAGAGGTGGAGTTACTGCAAATGATAAAGGTATTTTGAACCTTAAAGCAGGACAGATGTTTGATAGAAAAAATTTGTGGGTAGGTTTTAAATCAGGAAGCGTAGATGTTGTTAATAATAGTAAAGAAGCCGTATTACACTATTTTAACGGAAAAGGAGCATCCGCAGACGTAGGCGACCAATCTACAAGAGAACTATTATCGTCAAGCAAGTTCCAAGAAAAGCATACTAAAATAACAAGTGAAGTTGTTGACCCGGAGGGTTATTTTTCAGTTGATTTAACAAAATCGACCTTCCATATAGGTAGAACCAGTGTAGATTATAGGGTAAGCAGTAACGGGACATCAAGTTCTGTAACTTATACTTTATTTTCAAGAGACGGATTTTGGGACCCTGATTTTATTGATGAAAATACTTTAGGTAAAATCCCAATTATTAGAGATTGGACAAAAACAAAGCCCGATGGACCAGGACCTAATTTAGAAAGATTTGGGGGTACGCCATACCATTATAAAACAAGAGAAAGAACATACTATTTCAAACCTATTGAAGAACAAAAATAATCTTTGAAGTTATGAAAAAGCTAATAGGATTTATAGTGTTTGGGGTTTTGTTTATTGTATTTATTCTACTTTATTTAAGCTACGATAACAAAGGGTATCGTTATGGATTAGAATGTAGTTTTTGTAATAAAGATATGCCGTATGGATTAACCCCAAAAATCAATTCTGATTATCCACAGAATTTTGTTATACTTGATGAAGATGGCTTTGAATTAACAGGGAGCGGTTTTAGGCACAGGCAAAGCAGTTTTAAGATAAAGAATTTTTTGGGTTATGGCTATAATGATAAATCTGTATTGCTGAAATGTACGGATAGCCTGAATAACATAAAATATTTAGTATCTTATGAAACAGGCTATAAAAGCAACGAAGGAAATCCCTCCATATCATTTAAAGACATAGACAATAGCGAATACATTCAAATCAAAGATAATTATCAATGGGTTGAAATTGACGAAGAAAAAGCAAATTCAGCAAAGTTTATCAAATTTATGTTTGTAGTTGGTGCATTACTCTCACTTTTTTTTATCGTCAAGAACTTATTTAAATTATTACGAATCAACAAAGCCACTCATTAGTGGCTTTGTTGATTTAGAAATTGACTTTTCCATCCAAAAGATCCTTCATTCGTTTTTTGGTGAGCATTGAATTAATAATTTTAATCAGTGCGTTTTTTTCATCTTCATCGAGCTGATTAATCAGCATCAATTGTTCGTTCAGTTCGTGGTTCTGAAGCTCTACCACGGAGTTTTATCTAGACTTCAAAAAAGCAACCTGGCAAGCTAGTGTCAATACCCAAAGCCTAATCGCCTCGAATGGTGCATTGGCGGTGAGTACTGCAAGGCATCTTAATGGGGTAAACGCCAGTCTACCATTGGAAAAAGGAAATACTTACCACATCATCCTAAATATCGACGCTTCTAATTTTGAACCTCAGCTCGAATTTGGTTTTTGGGATGGTAACCGTAAATTGTACGAGTATTATGTCCATAAATCTGATACTGTGATCAGCTATACCTTTAAGCCCCAAGAAACGAAAACTTACCGCATCAATTTGAGGATGCGGCAGGCAGGCTATGAGGGTGAAGCACAAACCTTTTATGTGAAGAGTGCGGCCATCCATCAATACCAGGTAAAGGTATCAGAAGAAACAAAAGGCGGAAGCAGTCATATCTATGACTTCCATGCCCGCCAATATGCCCCTGCATTAGGAAGATTTTGGAGTGTTGACCCACACGCAGAGAATTATTACAGTATCTCACCTTACGCATATGTAGCCAATAATCCAATAATTTACATTGACCCTGATGGAAGGGATATTGAGTTGGGAAACCTTTATGCTAAAGATGCTGATGGAAATTATTTACATACTCGGCAAATTTTAGCCTTTGAACTTTTTGCTTCAACCAAATCGGGTAAAGAATTTATAATGCAAAGGGCTCAAGAAGGGTTTAAGCTCGAAGGGGTTTTTGTTAAAGGGTTAAGTATTGATGCAGAGTCTGCAGGTAGCTTAAGTAGTAAGGTGGATGCAAAATTCCAAGTGACAGATTTGGATAACTATGAAACAACTAAAGGGTTAGCAGCAGGGGCAGCGGGGTTGACAGAAGCAGAAATCACTGATAAGGGTAAGCTCTCAGTCACTTATCACATGAACAGCGAAAATCCGGATTTTTTCAAGCAACATGGTTTGAGGACTGAAAATGGGGCGCATGAGATTTTGTCATCAGTTGATACATGGGCTCATGAATCCATGGTACATGGTCATGCAAAGGAGCAAAACTTTTTTGGTGGCAAGTATCAAGGAATGAAGGGGAAAATCCCGCCTGATGGAAGGACTGAACATAGTGCAAGCTTTTTGAGACAGACACCATATTATAGAAACATAGATAATATGTTGAGAGGTGTCAATAAATCCTTAAAACTTGGTGTTTCAGATGATTATATATGGAGAAAAATTATTTTTCATGGATATTAGATACAATTGGTTGCTGATAGGAGCAGTCTTTTTACTGGGCTGTACAAACCACATTGATAAGAATATCAATGAAAACATTGTTGAAGTAAGGAAGTATTCAATAAGTGCTTTTCCTGAAAAAGATTTGATATGGTTTGATACGGTTTATTTAGATAGGCCATCTAAAGATATTTTATGGAAAATTGTTCATGGCATTGATTCTGTTTTGATGCAAAATAAGGTTGATTCCTTTATGGTGGCTGATGCCGAGATAGTTTTGGTCAATGAAGTAAAAACAGAAGAATATGAGTTTTATCAATATCATTTGGAATATCCAATTGAAAAGGGTTCTTTATCAATTCTTGGTATTTGGGAAGAAAGTGTGGGGACTGTTTATATAAGGTGGTTAGATGGCCATAAAACTATAAGGCTATTGGAAAGGAAGGTGTCTGATGAAATTTTTTTATACAAGAAAATGCAGGACTATTTGGACTCTACAATTTTATCAATACCGCCCAGACCTGAAAATGGAGACGGTGAAGTCATTGAAGAAATTGAACTGGACACTTTGATTATAAAATAAAAAAGCCCCGTAACAGGGGCTTTTTTTATATCATTGAAATGTCCCGTCCTAAAATAGCGTTACACAAAAAGTAAAGTTATGAAAGAAAGAAA
>JAFIEW010000180.1 GCA_020832375.1 Cyclobacteriaceae bacterium | reverse complement strand
GCACCCTCTTGAATCTTAAAATAGTTGATTTAAAAATGGAGCAAACGATCATCAGTGGTAGTGGTATATATATACCTGAAAAGAAGGTTTCTAATTTAGATTTCGCTAATAGCTCTTTTTATCTACCAGATACCTTTGAGCAAATAACACAACCCTCTGAGGTGATAGTAAGGAAATTTAAAGCCATTACCGGCATTGAAGAGCGACGATATGCAGCACCCAATCAGGTGGCAAGCGATTTAGCTGCCATAGCTGCTGAAAGAGCTATCGCCGATGCTGGAATAGACCCCGAAACCATCGATCAAATTATTTTTGCTCATAATTTTGGCGATGTCACCCCTGAGAGTGTCCAAAGCGATATTATTCCCGCCTTAGCGGCAAGGGTCAAGCATCATCTGAAGATTAAAAATCCTGCCTGTGTTGCTTATGACATTCTTTTCGGTTGTCCGGGATGGTTACAAGGTGTGATTCAAGCAGATGCCTACATCAAGTCTGGCCAAGCAAAGCGAGTTTTAGTCATTGGTGCGGAGACCCTGAGCCGTGTAGTAGATGTTTATGATCGAGACTCGATGATCTTTGCCGATGGCGCTGGTGCCACAATCATTGAAGAGGCTTCTTCTGATCAGCAAGCCGGAGTTCTTGCTCATGCTGCCCTTACTCATGCTATCGAAGAGGTAGATTACTTGGGCTTCGGACCTTCTCACAATAAAGAGGTAGATCAAAATGTACGCTACATCAAAATGAAAGGTAGAAAAATTTATGAGTATGCACTTACAGAGGTGCCCAAAGCAATGAAAGGCTGCCTTGAAAAAGCAGGAGTAGGTATCGATCAAATCTCAAAAGTATTGATCCATCAGGCCAATGAAAAAATGGATGAGGCGATCATCAAGCGCCTTTATCAACTCTATGGTAAGGATGACATACCAGAAAAAATTATGCCGATGAGCATTCACTTACTCGGCAATAGTTCAGTAGCAACAGTGCCAACGCTCTACCACAATCTCGTAAAAGGTCAGCTGGAAGGGCACGAAATAACTAGCGGAGAATATATTTTATTCGCTTCCGTTGGTGCAGGTATGCATACTAATGCCATGGTCTACAGAATGCCTTGATGCTTTTAGATTTTTTATAGTTAGTGAACAATTAAGTTAAAGTCCTTAGACCTATTAAATTATTAAAGCTCGATATTGTCTTAAATGACAGTTTTCGAGCTTTAATCTTTTAGGTTTTATCAGAATATTGCCTTCAATTTATTTTCATTCCAACTTTCAGATTTTGTATATCTTTTGTCACAAAATTCAGTTCAAACTGTCTTATTCAGTGAGTTATTCTCTCTTGGTTCAACATCTTTTTGATTTTTTAGCAAAAAGATGGTATTATAATGATAGCTCCAACCAAATTTTATAGATCTATCAATTAACAAGCAATATTTATAAGTAATGAAAAATTCAATTATCATCGGTAGCGGTGCATACATCCCCGAAAAGAGGATGAAGAATGCTGACTTTGAGAATGCAGAGTTTTATCTGCCCGATTCCTTTGAAAAAATTAACCAACCCTCAGACCTCATCGTCAGGAAGTTTAAGGCCATCACTGGTATAGAGGAAAGAAGATATGCAGACCCTGATCAGGGCGCCAGCGAAATGGGAACTCTTGCTGCGCAGGATGCAATTAATGATGCAAACATCGACCCCGATACCATTGATCACATCATCTTTGCTCATAGCTTTGGCGATATTTCTTCCAAGAGCATTCAAAGTGACCTTTTTCCAAATTTGGCAGCTCGAGTAAAACATCATCTCAGGATCAAAAATCCCGCTTGTGTCGCTACCGACATTCTTTTTGGTTGTCCGGGTTGGGTACAAGCAGCTATTCATGCTGACTCTTTTATAAAATCAGGCCTAGCTAAGAGGGTGTTGGTGATCGGCTCTGATACCCTCGCTAAAGTGGTGGATCCTTATGATCGCGATTCCATGATTTTTGCCGATGGTGGTGCAGCAGTAATCATGGAGGCAGCGGAAACCCAATCAGGTGTCATTACCCATGCCGCAGTTACTCATGCTATTGAAGAATTAGATTATCTCGGCATTGGTCCTTCGCACAATAAAAGTATTGACCAAAGGGTACAGTATATCAAAATGAAAGGTCGTAAAATCTATGAGTATGCACTCATTGAGGTGCCCAAAGCCATGAAGGCTTGCCTAGAGAAGGGCGGTGTGCACTTGAGTAAAATCTCCAAGATTTTGATTCATCAAGCCAATGAGAAGATGGATGAGGCCATCATCAAAAGGCTTTACGAGCTTTACGATATGAAAGTAGACCCACAAGAGGTAATGCCGATGAATATCAACCTTTTAGGTAATAGTTCTGTGGCCACAGTTCCTACTTTATATCATCAGCTGGTAAAAGGCGAGCTGGAAGGACATGAGATCAAGAGCGGGGAGTATATCTTGTTAGCATCGGTAGGAGCAGGCATGCACATCAATGCGATTTTGTATCAGATGCCGTAAACTCTCTTTTAGTATTAGGATTCGCCTTGAAAGGCATTAATAATAAAAAATCAGTCACTTTAGAAGCAGAGATGTAGCAGTTGCTTCAGTGAGCTTAAAAAGTGAAGCCAAGCACTGATATTGAAGTATTTTAAGACCTTAATAGAAAGTCTAATGCCCATCGCGTGGTAAATGTTACAGAGAGAGCGGCAATTGCTGTATGCCGCTCTCCATTTCCAGTAAATATTTCTTTCGCTCTAACCCGCCACTATAGCCTTTGAGTTGGCCATCGCTGCCAATAATCCTATGGCATGGATAAAGAATCAAAATCGGATTTTGAGCATTGGCGGTTGCCACAGCGCGCACAGCTTGCTCGGCATCGATTTTTGAGGCTTGGCTTTTATAGCTGCTAGCTTGACCATAGGGTATGGAAAGTAAGCTCTCCCACACTTTCTTCTGAAACATACTGCCAATACTGTGTATAGGTACTTCAAACTCCGTTCTCATTCCTCTAAAATATTCTCCTAGTTCGGATTCTAATTGCTCCTGAAAAGTTGTTTTTCGAGGGATGAGAATAGCATTCAGCTTTTTGCTCAACACTTTAGCTCTTTGGTCTGCATGCGGCTGATCGGTGAATAACAGCATGCAAATACCCTCTTCTGTTGCCAACGAATACATTTGTCCGAGAGGCGTGTCGATGATATGAGCATTTATTTCGTTCATTCGATTCTCTCGTGGGTAGTGATTGGATTGATGAGGATTTCTCTTCTCTAGCGAGCTTAAGCCTTCGTTCAGACTAAGATGCTTTGGGTCAATAATTGATCGATCAATATTTGACGAGATTCATATCTGGTTATGATATAGGCATCCCCTGTTTAGGAGAAATATTTTGAGCTTAAATAGGGCTTGCTTAAAAAGTCCCAAGTACTGCAGATTCGAGGCGGCAAAGCG
>JAFIEW010000035.1 GCA_020832375.1 Cyclobacteriaceae bacterium | reverse complement strand
ATGAGCTATAATAATATAAATATTGAAAACGTACTTTTACCGGACAACAATGATTTTTAATGATAAGTTTTTTCCTGTGCTTAGAAGTAATGACAAAAGTCACAGAAGTATGAGTATTGATTTATTAATTTTGGGGTTATATCTTTTTTAATATTTTCCGTAAGCCAATGGGGTATGAATGAACGTTGAGATCTTCAAAATTGATTCTTGCGTGAGCTAGGAAAATACCTAAAAGATATTAAACAAGTTTGCGTAAAATCAGTAGTTTTTTTGAGTATTGCGTTAAAAGGCTTAAATTCGTGCTGTTTTTCGCAGGAGTAAAGTTGGAAAATTTAAAGTAGAGAGCTAAGTGGATTTATTTGAAAAATTAAAAAAGAATCAAGGGCCTTTGGGGCAGCATTCGCATTTCTCAGAAGGTTATTATATGTTTCCTAAACTTGAGGGGGAGATATCACCGAGGATGCATTTTCAAGGAAAAGAAATGCTTACTTGGAGTTTAAACAATTATTTGGGTCTTGCTAATCATCCTGAAATAAGAAAAGCTGATGCAGATGCTGCAAGAGATTGGGGCATGGCTTACCCTATGGGTGCTAGAATGATGTCAGGTAATACCAATCAGCATGAGCTTTTGGAGCAAGAGCTAGCGGATTTTGTTAAGAAAGAATCGGTATTGCTGCTCAACTATGGCTATCAGGGGGTGCTAAGCGTAATTGATGCTTTGGTTGACCGAAAGGATGTCATTGTGTACGATGCTGAGTCTCATGCTTGTATCATTGACGGAGTTCGACTGCACATGGGTAAGCGATTCGTTTATGCACATAATGATATGGCCAATTTGGAAAAGCAGCTTGAGCGTGCTACCAAATTAGCTGAGCAGACGGGAGGAGGTATCCTTGTTATCACGGAAGGAGTGTTCGGAATGAGTGGTAATATGGGAGACCTAAAGTCTGTGGTAGCGCTTAAAAAGAAGTTTAACTTCAGGCTTTTAGTAGACGATGCGCACGGATTCGGTACCATGGGTGAGACGGGTGCTGGATGTGGCGAAGAGCAGGGAGTACAAGATGAAATAGATATTTATTTCTCTACTTTTGCTAAGTCTATGGCGAGTATTGGCGCGTTCGTGGCTGGCGATAAAGACATCATGTATTACCTAAAGTATAACATTAGAAGCCAAATATTCGCAAAATCTCTACCAATGCCATTCGTGGTTGGTGCCAGAAAGCGTCTTGAATTGATTAGAACCCAACCAGAGCTAAAAGACAATTTGTGGAAGGTTGTAAATGCACTACAAAATGGTTTAAAGGAAAGAGGGTTTGATATTGGCACTACGCAAAGTCCAGTAACGCCAGTCATCTTGAAAGGAGGCCTGGCTGATGCTGTAGGTGTGATCAAAGATCTAAGAGATAATTTTAGAATTTTCTGCTCGGCTGTCATTTATCCTGTAGTGCCTAAAGGAATCATTCTATTACGTCTTATCCCTACTGCCGCTCACACGCTAGAAGATGTAGAAGAAACTATCTCTGCCTTCGAAGCTGTGAAAGGTAAGCTCTTTAATGGAGTGTACCAAAACGAGGAAAAGTTGAAGCAAATGATAGAAGGAGAGGCCTAAAATTGTATTTTTAGCATTTTTTTCGCCTTTTTAGTAGATAAGTTTTGTTGATATAAGAACATTTTATTTATATTGGCATCGCTATTGAGATAGAAATTATATTCATAAACCTAAAACAATTTTACAATGAGCAGATTTGAAGAAATCAAAAATTTAATTGATTCATTAGAGGATGACTTTTCAAAATTTTACGACAAGCAAAACCAAGCTGCAGGTACAAGAGTAAGAAAAGGTATGCAAGAGCTTAAGAATAAAGCTCAAGAGATCCGTACTGAAGTACAAGACATTAAAAACAAGGCTTAATTTTTTACAAGTCTCATAACAAAAAAAGCAACCTTGGTTGCTTTTTTTGTTTAATTACTATTTATACTCTCTGTATTGCTACTATCAGTATTTTCTTTGAGGTCTTCTTCATTGAGAAACACGAATCCTCGACTTTCTTCATCTTCATGAAAATCGATTACTAAGCCTAGTAAATACATAGTGTGTTTTTTCTCCACATAAATCGGCACACTATCAATCTGATACTCTGTATCCCCATCTTTTTTTTTATCGAATCCAATCACATGTCCCATCCCGCCGCAGCCACCTCCTTTTACGCCAATCCTTAAACCGTAGTCTTCGGGAATATTTTTGTTGGCCATGATATGTTTAACTTCTTCAATGGCCTTATCAGTAACTTTTACGGGCTCTATCATTGTCTAGTATTAATTTTAAAGATATTCTTTGTCTTTGTATAAGGCTTTAAGCTATATTTTTTGACAAATCTAGTGCATCATTTACACTTATTCTACTTTCTAGATCTCAAAGTGACTCTATCAGTTTGACTCATCCCCAAAGCTGTAAATGACCATAAGCACTTTGTATCTAACCAAACTTAGCTAAAATCTTTGATGATACTTACAACTCATTGAATTATCAACAAGCTATCGCTAAAGCTGTTTCAGAACATTATATTTCCTTCAACAAAATCCAGCTTTAATCAAGTTCACTTTTTATTGCTAATACATGATACAATAGCATAAACTTAACGCTTTTTTAATAGGTAAATAAAAACGCCTGACTATTTGAATGTCGATTAATTGTTTTTGTTGATGGTTCACCTTATTCTTGTAAAGCGTATATATGAACATCATTTTATTTGTCTACCTCTCAATCTAAACATTTCATAGGCTAATTTCAATGGAAATTACTTCAGATTTCCACATTTTTGTAAGTTGATAGAAAAAATAATTACTTTTGATGGATCTCAACCAAAAACTAAATTATGGAGCTAATTGCAGAAATCCTGAAAATTATCTTACCAGCTCTTGCGGTGCTTTATGGTATGTATTTACTTGTGAAATCTTACATAGAAAAAGATTTGAATCAAGCGCTCTTAAAACTTAAAACAGAGCGTCAATCAACAGTGCTTCCGGCAAAACTGCAGGCTTATGAGCGGATTGTATTGCTTCTAGAAAGAATTAGCATCAACCAACTAATTCTCCGTTTAAATGATAGTGCCTTATCAAAAGAACAGTTACACGCCAGCCTTGTGCACGAAATAAGAGAGGAATTTGGTCATAATTTATCGCAGCAAGTCTACCTGAGCAATGAAGCCTGGGAGTTGGTGAAAAAAGCGGTGGAAGATTTGATTACGCTTATTAATCGTGCTGCTGAGGAAACACCCGCTGAGGAGAGAAGCATTGTACTCGCTAAGAAAATATTTGAACTAGCTATGAGTCAAGAGCGAGATAGCGTTACCGAAGCATTACTTTATTTAAAAGAAGAGTTCAGGGAAAATTTTTAAGCATGCTAGCTGTCATCGTTGTAAGATTTAATTGTTCATAAGCTTTACATCCAATCATTATGAAGTCGTCGAGAAAGAAGAAGCCCAATATTAAGCGTCCTAAAAGTCATCGGATAATAGCCTATATCATTGTAGGTGTTTTTGGTTTGGCTTTAGTAGCCGGCTACATGAGTCCGGGTAATTTATCTCACCTTTTTGGTGGGAAATCATCTAGCTCATTTGAGGCGATTGAGATGAAGCCGCGTGCTTTTGCGCCATTGGGTACGGTTAGTTTTTTATTAGGTGATGAGGTGAATAATGAAAGAGCGGTGCTAGCAACTGTGAGGGTAGAGCATGCTATTACAGACGAGGAGCGAGCTGAAGGATTGATGTATCGCGATCATCTGCCGGATGATGGCGGCATGATTTTCTTTTTTGAGAATGAGGGATTGAGATCGTTTTGGATGAAAAACACCCCCTTGAGTTTAGATATCATTTATGTCAATGCAGACAAAGAAATAGTAAAGATTCATAAAGGCACCCAACCCTACGCCGAAAGGTCTTATCCGTCAGGTAAAAAAGCAAAATATGTGGTAGAAGTAAAGGGTGGCTTCTCTGATAAGCACGGTGTAAAAGAAGGAGACTTTATACAAATCGATTAGATCAATATTTAACCCAGAATATGCATTAGAAATTCTATTCCGAGTGCAAATTGCTTCAAAATCAAACGCTTCGCTGTATTTATCGCCTTCACCAGAGCGGTGCTATGCCTTAGTCGTTAAATACTTGATTTTATTGTATTTTTAGCTTTCATAACGAATCGTAAAGCATAATACGGGTTTAATCATCAGACCTTTTTGCAGCGATAATCGAAGTAATTCACGTTTGCTCATCACTTAAAGAAGTGGATTACTTTCAGCTTTTATAAAATAGAGTATTGCTGTTAAATTATCAGGGTGGAATGAGGTATAGTCGCCACGATTTCTAAACCATGTGAGCTGTCGCTTTGCAAATCGGCGGGTATTTTGTTTGATCTTTGCAATTGCTTCTTCTAGGCTTATTTTTCCGTTGAGATGATCAAATATTTCTTGGTATCCCACCGTATTAAGTGCTCTGAGGGATTCATTCGCTTTTAAACTTGTTACTTCTTCTACTAGGCCTTTCTCGATCATCAACTCAACTCTTTGATTTATTCTATGGTAGAGCCCTTCACGATCTCTTTCAAGAAGAATGTCTATGCTTGGATACTTCTTTTCTTTATTGTTTTTTCTTAACTCTGTGTATGTTTTGCCACTGAGTAAACAAACTTCAATAGCACGGATCAATCGATGGGGATTATTTATATCCACTTCTTGATAGTAAATGGGGTCTAAAGCCTTCAGCTGATCTTGCAAAACATGAATCCCTTCATCATAAGCTTTTTTTTCTAGACCAGCTCTGAGCTGAGGGTCTGCCTCAGGTAGTTCGTCTAATCCTTCTATTGCAGCCTGTAAAAATAATCCTGAGCCACCAGTGATGATGATATTTTTATTCTCCGATCGGATTTCTACAATTTTGGCCGCTACATCTCTTTCATAGTCACCTACATTATATTCCTCATGAATGGATAAAAAGTCAACGAGATGATGCGGCACTTGCGCTAGTTCTTGAGAGTTGGGTTTGGCAGTGCCTATACTCATTTCTTTATAAAATTGTCGAGAGTCTGCGCCAATGATTTCAGCATTAAGCTCTTGGGCTAACTGAATACAGATCGCTGTTTTACCCACCGCTGTTGGTCCAGCAATTCTAATGATAGGAAGGTTGATTTCTTTTTTTGAAGATAGCATGATGCAAAGATAAAAAGCTTTTTTAATTGAGTTGATACAGGTATTTTGTATCTACGTATTACTTGAGTCTTATAAAAAAAATGAATGCTTTCATTTACTTTGACCATAAATAAGCGTTATTTTGTAATAAAAACAATTGCAGTCGATTTATTCATTCTTTGTCGCTCTTCTTTACTGGGTACTAAGACTAGTATCTTTTTTTCATCCTAAGATAAAAGAAGCATTTGAAGGTAGAAAGCATACGTTTAATCTCTTAGATCAAGCTCGTAAGCGAGATCAAAATGCTCGATGGGTCTGGTTTCATTGTGCTTCTTTAGGCGAATTTGAACAGGCTCGACCTCTGATAGAGGAGTGGCGCCGTCAATATCCTGATGATAGGGTGTTGCTAAGCTTTTTTTCAGCAAGCGGCTATCGAGTGAGAAGAGATTATAGCGAGGCGGATATCGTAACTTATATACCTTTTGACTTATCTAGCCATGCTAATCGTTGGGTCGAATCATTAGATTTTAAAGCTGCCTTTTTCGTGAAGTATGAATTTTGGCCTAATCATTTTGCAGCGCTTCAAAAAAAGGGCGTACCGCTCTATCATGTAGCAGGTGTTTTTCGTGAAGATCAATTTTTCTTTAAACCTTATGGAAACTTCGCTCGGTCTATTTTAAAAAAAGTGGATCATTTCTTTGTACAAAACGATCAAAGCAAAGAGTTACTCTCTTCGGTGGGTATTCAAGATGTAACGGTGGTCGGGGATCCTAGATTTGATAGGGTCCGTGACATTGCTGATCAGCGGCGCGGTTTATCCGAAATAGAAAACTTTAAAAGTAGTAAAAAGTGTTTTATAGTGGGGAGTGCATGGCCTGAAGACATACAGATGCTGGCTAGTTACTTAGAGGATAATATTGATGAGTTTGCGGTAATCATAGCACCTCATGAGATAGATGATGATATGATCGAAGCAATCAGGTCGTTATTGACCTTACGAGTGGGTAAATATTCCAACCTTACAAAAGCGGAAAGTCCTCAAGTGCTCATTATTGACAATGTTGGTATGTTAAGTAGCTTATATTATTATGCAGATTTTGCGTGGATAGGAGGAGCTTATGGTGCAGGCCTTCATAATACCTTGGAGGCTGCGATATATGGAGTGCCGTTATTTTTTGGAGACAAAAATTATGAGAAGTTTCGAGAAGCAGTAATGCTGATAGAGAGGGGTGCGGCATATTCAATTTCACATCCCTCGCAAATAAAAATACAAATGGATAAGTTTCTACAAGTGGAAGCTGTGTATGATAAAGCTGCTTTTGCTGCAAAGCAATATTGCTCCGAAAATTTAGGAGCAGTGTCTAAAATAATGGCTCACTTTGATAATAAATAATGCAACACGGAATAGTATATCGATCTACGGGCTCTTGGTATGAGGTAAAGGTTGAAAGCGGCGAGCTGTTGGCTTGTCGCCTGAGGGGTAAGTTTAAAATTAAAGGGTTGAAAGTGACCAATCCTGTGGCGGTAGGTGATGTGGTTGGGATCATACCTGAAGGCGAAGCTGGTAAGGGGGTGATCGTTGAAATTATGCCAAGAACGAATTATATTATTCGAAAAAGCACTAGAAAAGCGTACCATGGCCACATTATTTCTTCCAATATTGATCAGGCAGTACTCATAGTTACCTTAGCCTTTCCTCGCACATCGCAAGGGTTTATTGATCGGTTTTTAGTAACCTGCGAAACTTTCCGTATTCCTGCAATTATCGTTTTCAACAAGCAAGACTTGGTTGACGAAGAGCTGTCAAAGCTTCAAGAGGATTGGTTCGTGATGTACGAATCGCTTGGATATAAATGTCTGTTTACTTCCGCAGAAAAAGAAAAGGGCATTCTTTCACTCAAGGAGGCGCTCGCTTCCAAAAGGTCATTGCTTTCTGGCCATAGTGGGGTAGGGAAAAGTAGTCTTATCAATAGACTCATCCCCGATGTGAATCAAACCGTGAAGGAGGTGTCTACTTTTGCCAATAAAGGTGTACATACTACTACCTTTGCTGAAATGTTTGATATGGATCTCCAAACTCAGATTATAGACACTCCTGGAATAAAGGAGCTAGGCCTTTTTGAGGTAGGGGATGAGGAACTAGCTCATTACTTTCCTGAAATGCGTGATTATCTTGGCATGTGCAAGTTTCACGACTGTACCCACACCCATGAGCCTGGATGTATGATACAGAAAAAGGTTGAAGAAGGAGAAATTCACTATGCCCGATTTGAAAGCTACCTGAGTATGCTTGCAGGTGCTGAAACGCATCGTTAGTCGACACTATTCGTTGAAATTCATAAGCTTTGAATACCATAAATCTTAAACATCTGACTAAATAGGGTTTTCAAGCTGAATCATCAAAAAGAAAAGTGAAACGGGAGTAGCTGTTTGATAGATTCTATTTTCATAATCCGTCCTTCGCCTGCAGGAATTAGGATTTCAATGTCATTTTCAAACTTCAGTTCAAATTCTAGCAACGACTGCCGGCAAGATCCGCAAGGCGAAATGTTAGCGACGAGGTCACCGTTGGCATTCCTAGCTGCGATGGCAAGTTTAACGAATTTTTTACCTGGGTGAGATGCTGACGCGCCATAAGCTACTACTCGCTCGGCACAAAGCCCTGAGGGATATGCCATGTTTTCCTGGTTGGCACCATCGATGATTTCTCCAGTATCTAATAGTAAGGCTGCACCTACTTTAAATTGACTATAGGGGGAGTGTGACTTTTCGGTAGCCGCTATTGCTTGTTGATATAAATCGCGATCCGCTTGTGGCATAGACTCTAAAGAATCGAATATTTCGTAATTGATCGTTTGTTGAAGTTTTTTGTTCATATGGTAAGTTGACAGATTTTATTCTGTTAATGACAGCTACAGATATTTAAAGCAATGCTCAGATAATACTAAATTATACGTTTATTTTCTTTTTTGTAATATTAAGTGTATGTTTCATTGATTTTAAAATCATTAATTAGGGCAGAGGCTTCGCCTTTCAGTCCTAGTTTAAGAGAGGCTAACAACAGTTCTTTTAATTGATGCTTTAAAATAATGAAAAACCTTGACCCGCCATCTTTTAATTTTAGGGGAATGTATAAACCTGAAAATCAATACTAAGGTTGCATGTAAAGAGATATTATTTACTTGTCATGACAAAAATAAGGTATAATAATCATTGGAATTTATATGAATTTAGGGTTTATTTGCCAATAGACACTTTTTATATGTCCGGAGCAAACTTGAGAATGAAAGCTTACAAATATGATTCATAAAGTTCTAGTGATAGGTGCGGGGAGATCTTCCTCTTCATTAATTCAATATTTAATTCAACATGCTAAGTCAGGTTTCTTACAATTAGGGGTTGCCGATTTAGATCGTTCATTAGCAGCATCTCATTTTTCCGATAATCGGGAAGGCCTTGTTCATACCTTAGATGTATCAGATCAATCCGCTCTAAATGAAGTAATCAACAAGTATGATTTGGTTGTTTCCATGTTACCTGCATATATGCATACTAAGATTGCCAAAGTTTGTGTTGAGTTGAGCAAACACTTATTTACTGCCTCTTATGTTTCAGATGAGATGCTAGGTTTGCAAGAGGAGGTAAAGCATAAAGGCTTACTTTTTTTAAATGAGTGTGGACTCGATCCTGGCTTAGATCACATGACAGCCATGGAGTCTATTGATGAGATTAAAAGCTTGGGGGGTGAAATAGTCGGATTTAAGTCTTATACAGGAGGATTGATAAGTCCTGAGTCATGCAATAACTCGTGGAAGTATAAATTTACTTGGAATCCGCGAAATGTTGTTTTGGCTGGTCAGGGAACTGCTCGCTTTATTAGAAATGGGAAAATGAAGTTCATACCCTATCACCGATTATTTTCTCGCTATGAGAGTTTGAATATAGATGGTATAGGACAAATGGAGGGCTACCCCAATCGTGATTCTTTATCTTACAGAGAGAAATACGGTCTAGTGGAATGTCCTACGGTGATAAGGGGCACCATCCGGTATAGTGGTTTTTGTAAAGGATGGGACTTACTTGTTCAGCTAGGGTTAACAGATGATTCATTTCGGTTCCAATGGAAGAAAGGAACTACTCAACGCGACTTCACGAATATGTTTTTGCCTTATGATGCAGAAATGTCTGTTGAAGATAAGCTTTGTCGCTATTTGAATATTGATAGAGAAGATGAAGGCTTTAGACAACTAGAAGAAATAGGGCTTTTTAGCAATCAATTAATCGCTAACACTTTCGCCTCTCCAGCTGAAGTTCTACAAGATACTTTGGAGAAGAAATGGCAACTTGAGCCTACCGATATTGACATGATTGTAATGCAACATCGCATTCAATACGAATTGAAGGATACTCAATATCTTCGTATTTCTGAATTTTTACACAAAGGAAAAAGTCATCGCCTCACAGCCATGGCTGATACAGTAGGTTTGCCCTTAGGCGTGGCCATTTATTTATTCTTCAAAGGGGCGTTTAAAGAAACAGGTATCAACATTCCAACACAGCCCCATTTTTATAAACCTATACTGGAGGAATTAGAAAAGTACGGATTCCAGTTTTCTCATCGAGAGCATACAATTACTGACACTGTCTTATAGGTAGTTCAAAAGCCTATTTGATGAAGCTATTCAATTACAATCGAGCTTTACTTATTTTATTAAAGATCGAAGTTGGGTTCCTAGTATAATCCAACTTCTTTTCTGCATTCCTCTTTTTAAGAGATCAAAATATAGCAAAATATAAAGTGCCATGCTCATAGACCATATTGCCATAAGGTTGGCAGGAAGAGTCTCTAATTTTTGATAAAGAATGTACTTATTAGGGCTAAAAAATTGTGGGCTCAGATTGATAAAAGCCTTTTCCACTTTAATATAGATAGGGAAAATGTTGCGGTAGAGGACATCATCTTTTTCAATAATTCTTTGCAAGCTTTGACTTTTTTTGACCATTATTGCTAGTCGCTCATTGGTGTAAGTATTCTTGTTGTTTACAAAATCATTTGATGCTTTATACTTCTTAACATGTTTATTTTTGAGCTCTAGCACGCGGATATATTCTTTCATTAATTCATTTGCATGAGCGTCTAGAAATTGGTTAAGTCCTGAAAAGTCATCAACTAAATCAATTGTGGGTGTCAATTGCAGTTGCAGTAAGTTTTTATTTATTGAAGCTTTCATTTGCTCTTGCTCCATTTGATTTTCCATTTTATGCAATTGCTTTATTTGTTGTTTTAAAGCTGGAATAAGATAGTCCTTTGCATAAAGAATGTTTGAAAGCTGTTGGTCATAATTAAAGAAGTTCTTCTCAAAGGTATTGTTTTTAAAATAATCAACAGCAAGTGCTTCGAAAGCCCATCTTGAGGTAATCGTATTACTGACAGCGGGTACTTTTTTTTCAGGGTTGAGTTTTGGGTTAATCTCATCAAAAGGCAATACAATACCTCCAAGGATGATTTGTGGAATGAGAAGTATTGGAATGACAATATAGGTAGCCGCTACAGAGTTGAAAGCTGAAGAAATATTTAAACCCAGAAGATTTGCAAAAGCCGCGCAACTAAATAATGTAAGCCAGAAATTGAAATTATAATCTTTTATTTCAAGAATAGCGTTTCCAATCCAAGTATATAAGAGTGCTTGTAAGGCCGAAATAAGGAAGAGTACCAGTATTTTGGAGTTCAAATAGCTGAATCGACTCAGATTAAGAAAGGATTCTCTCTTTACTACTTGCTTATCTTTATGTATCTCTTCTGCGCTGATGATTAACCCGAGAAAAAGACTCACAATCACACTCATGAAAAAGTAAACAGGTAGATTTACATTTTCTAATAGCACATATTGGTCGCTGGGTTGAAATCTTGTCGCGTATCCAAGCAATATCGCCAAAATGGGTGCTTGAGTTAACGTAATCCAAAGGTATTGTCTGTTGTTGAGTTTGGCGAGTGCATCTCTTTTCAAAAAGATTTTAAATTGCTGGAGCTTATTAGGTTTTCGATTAGTTACCTTTACTTCTTGCTTGATAGTTTTAGTTCTTGTACTTACCTTATTCTCTAAGTATATTTTATACCATTGTTGAGGCGAGATCCTTCTTTTGTCTGTAAACCTTCCGTATTCATTGACAACTTTTGTTTCAATGATTTCGAAAACTTGTTCTGGCTCAACATTC
Source organism: Cyclobacteriaceae bacterium (assembly GCA_020832375.1). Lineage (GTDB taxonomy): Bacteria > Bacteroidota > Bacteroidia > Cytophagales > Cyclobacteriaceae > JAFIEW01. The sequence goes on along the minus strand of JAFIEW010000035.1, from coordinate 21,017 downwards.
CCGCAAGATGGGCATACAATATCTTCACTAATCTGATTGACTTGATCTCTGAAGTACTGGATACTATCTAAAGGATTACCATAGTATATTGGTAAACCACCCTTGTCTAAGATTAATAAGCGGTCAAACATTTTAAAAATGTCGGAGGAGGGCTGGTGGATCACCACAAATACCAATTTACCCTTCATAGTGAGTTCTTTGAGTATAGCAATGATGTTTTCGCTATCTTGGGATGAGAGTCCAGAGGTGGGTTCATCTACAAATAGAATGTCTGGTTCTCTAATCAACTCTAGTCCTATGTTCAAGCGTTTACGCTGACCTCCACTAATGATTCTCTCATTACTGCTTCCTACCCTGAGATGAGCCACATCTTGTAGTTCTAATCTAGTGAGTAGGTTATCGATTAGATGATGGAGCTGTAGATCGGTGTAATTACCGTAGCTAAGTTTGGCCGCAAAGTATAAGTTTTTGTAAACGCTTAAATGACCAATTAGCTTATCATCTTGCGGTACATAACCGATGATGTTTTTGAGCTTTTTTTTATGCAGAAAGTAATTTTCATTATTTACCCTTATGATCCCGCTATTTGGAGTGAGATTACCATTGAGCACCTCTAAGAGAGTAGACTTACCTGAGCCACTACTGCCCATGATGCCAACTAGATTTCCCGAGAACTCATGCAAGCTAAGTTTTTGTATACCAGGGCTTCCATCGGCAAATTGGTAGCTGATGTTTTCCGCTCTGAAACTCAGTTTTTGAGAATCAGTATAGTCCATGAATTTGTTGACTACATCGCTATAGTAGATTGTTTTAAGCTTTCTACCTCTGACAGTGCTTCCCAAGGGGAAATTATAAACCAAACGCGGAACGATAACCTCTGAATTGAGGACATAGTTTTCATTGCCGAAATAGCGGAGTAGAAACATGTCCAGTTTGGGTATTTTTAAAAGAGCAATTCGACCCTCTATGCTAATATTAAAGAGGTGTTTTCTGTGATTGGATTCTGTGATTTCATCATCGATGAAAAGTAAGTCACTTAGGTCTAAATTGTCAATATTTGGTTTGATGATGAAGGCTTTTAGTTTTTCAAAGTTTTCCTTCTCTACATTGAAAACACCAGCCACGGTCATCACAAAATCTAGCTCATTGGTACTCATCTCTCTGTCAGAAAAAACCAGTTCTAATAAGCGTACTAGTACCATTACCTTCTGAGGTTGGCTCAGTTCAGCATTAATTTTACTGCAGATAATGAGCATACGGGAACTATCTCTAACAGAGATAAATGATCTCCCTTCTTCTGTAGAAGTATTGGTTTTATTTTTTTTATTTCTCTCTATAGCGAACTCATCAAATATGCGTAGATATTTTTCTGTTTCTACTTGGTTGAGTTGATGACTTAAAAACAGGCGTACCACGTTTCTTTCAGAAGGTTTTACACCGTCTAGTTTAGCCACAATGGCAAATAACTGCATCAATCCTTGAAGAATAGATTCGCTCATAAATAGGGGAGTATACGACAATAAAAAAAGCTCAAAAATAGAATATAGACTATGTTTGAGCTTTTTTACAGGGTAATATTAAACAAATTTGATCTAAGAAATGATAATTGATCTTAGCTTTTGTATTGATTTATGGATCGCCTTAAGTTCATCTTCAGTAATTTCTACTTTGCTTAAGTCTTGCATAATTAGCTTATCAGTGATCTCTGCTATATCGTCAACCTCAGCAATGTCTAAGTACTCGTCATCATCTTCTCTTTCTATAACTTCTACCTTTGCATAGATTTCATTAAGGGCTTCTAGTTCTGCCGAAATCATTGATATTTTTTCAGACTTCTTTTTTATTGGTTCTAGAAGCTCAACAAGTAGAGGGGTAAGTACTTTCTGCTCACCGATACGAATCCTAACAACTTCAAACTTTGGGTTCATAAAGTCATCTTGGATAAGTTCTGTCGAGATAAATAAACCTTGTGTCCACATGCCAGTAAGCAACATGGCAAGCGCGTCATTACGTTCGTTTTGCTTTAGATAATCTTCCATGAAGTAATATCCTTCTCTGACAACACTAACTAGGGAATCACGATTGTCGAGGTTATTTTCAAATCGAGTAATAAACTCTGATTCAAAAGCTTTAAGTATTCCAAGATCCTCAGTAAGAGATTTTGAAGCTTTGAGGTAGTCAATTGAAGCCTGATTTTCTGTGTATAAGCAGGCATAACCAAGGTCAGTAAGAAAAACTCCTAAATTGAGGGCTTGATTATCTGTTGATCCTGAAAATTCTCCTTTTCGAGAGGCATCATGAGATAAACTTCTATCGTAGCTGACATCAGCGGTTTGAATATGTGAGATTAATTCTATCGGCGAAGGAAAGGCAAGTAAGGTCCTCTCTAGAGCACTACTGTTAATAGTAGCACTTTTTTCTTCTTTCTCTTCTTTTTCAGATTGCTTGTCAGTATCACCACAGGCAGTCAGTATCACCACTGAAAATAAGAAAACAAACAACGTTTTCAATGAGTAAAAGGAATTCATTATTTTTTTATTTTGGACTTGAAATTTTTTCTCTATCATTTTAAGATTCCAAAATAAAGCATATATCTCAAGAAAATAGACAGGAAGTAAGTTTTTGTTCAATAAAATCTAATTGAACGAGCGATTTTCAGATAAATATTATTCAATGGCATGATAATATTAAGTTTTACACCTTTGAACCTGCAAGTTCGAAGGAATATCTCAACTTAAGTTTATAGCTGGCATTCGGCACTTCACTGGGTTTTAATCATAAGGATTAAGTCTTTCTTTGATCGTGTTTTGTGCGTGAGATTTGAATTTATTTTAAGCGCTTTATAGTTAAATCAAGTCAATAATTCACTTGGTACTTCCTAATAATGCACCTAAAATTTATTTTGAAAAATGGCCAAATTAAATAGGAGGGGCTCAATGATTTGATTCATTTTTTATTTAAATGACTCTTAATCTTCTAGTTCTAGTGCTTCTAAAATATCAGCAAGATCGTCAAAGTTTTTGTAGCCAGGTCGCTCTTCTTCTCCACCTTTTAATCCAATACCAAATATATCTCTTTCTATAAGGTCGGCTAGGAATTCTTCAGGTATGTTCATTCCAAAAAAAACAGGCTCATCTTTAAGTGCATTCAAAAGAGCAATTAACTCCTCTTTCGACCATTCGCTATCGCTCTCTAAAATGAAATAGTCTACCTTACCGCTTAAGGCTTTAATTTGCGATTGGATATCAGAAATATCTTGAGTTGGTGAGCAATTGATAGCATAAAAAATTCCAAGGCCCTCAATTTTCTGATTAAGATCTCTTATTTGGATAAACTTTAGACCTTCCAGTTGATCTATAGTTGCTCGAATTGTTTCTTTGGTCGCGTTACTAAACTCAGCCACAAAGTCAACGCCACTCAGCCAGCCAGATATTTCAGAAAAAACCTGTGGACTAATAGCTCCTTCAGTACCCTCTTCTAAATTGAATCCTTGAAAGTGTACCCCCATTCCTGCACAATAGCGAGCGTCGCTTAGGTTGTTGATGCCACTTACTTTGACTTTTGTTTTTAATTCCATTCTTTTGCTAATTTCAAGCGTGTTAATACTGTGGACAAAGTTGAGGTTTTTATTTATCAGGTGCAAACCAAAATACTATTTGAGTGAATAGTTTGGGCCTGCATTTTTTCTGTAAGAGATTATTTACAGCTTTTTATAATAGGGTAAGTTTGTGTATAGCTCGTAGCTTTAAGAGGCTTCAAGGCTCTTGAGGGGATTGGTGTTTTATTAGGCTTTCTTGTGTCATCATCCCACGCAAAAAATAGGAGATACCACCTACTGCCGAGTTAAAAAGTGTAAATTTTTAGTGAGATTTTGCAAGTTTTGGCCTTTTAGATTTTTTACCTTTGAGAGAATACAAACTAGATGACGATGAGTACTCAAACAATAGAAAAAAGGCAAGTGCCCGTATCGGGAATGAGTTGCGCGGGCTGTGCAGCAAGTGTAGAGGATGTGCTTACGGCCGCTGAAGGGGTGAAAAGTGCGAGTGTAAACTATGCGAGCTATCAGGTAACAATAGATTATGATGAGAGTAAGACTGATTTAAAGTTACTCCGTGAAATGGTCAAAAATGCAGGTTATGACTTGGCCTTAGAAGAGTTAGAAATGTCTGAAGAGCAGTTGGAAGAAAAAGAGCAAGCTGACTACAAAGTTACTCAAAGGAATGTAGTCGGTTCAGGCATTTTTGCGATTCCTGTATTTTTGCTAGGGATGTTTTTCATGAATTTTCCCTATTCGGAAATCATATCTTTTGTGCTGACCACACCCGTGCTCTTTTATTTTGGCAGAGAATTTTTCGTCAATGCCTATAGGCAATTAAAAATCGGTAAGACCAATATGGACTCTTTGGTGGCATTAAGTACGGGTACTGCCTATTTGTATAGTTCGTTTAATACCTTTTTTCCTAGTTTTCTTGAAGCTAGAGGCATGGAAGCTCATATTTATTTTGAAGCTGCAGCGGTGATAGTCTTCTTCATTTTGCTCGGAAGGCTTCTAGAAAAGCGAGCTAAGAGCGGTACAACCGAAGCCATTAAAAAGCTGATGGGTATGCAGGCGAAGGAAGTTAAACTAATCGAGGATGGTAAGACCGTCTCCATACCAATTGATCAAGTGGCAGTTGATCAGCTTATTTTGATCAAGCCCGGCGCCAAGGTGCCTGTAGATGGCGTTGTTGAATCTGGCACCTCTTACATCGATGAGAGCACCATTAGTGGGGAGTCCATGCCTGTAAAAAAGCAGGAAAATGATCGGGTTTACGCAGGTACGCTCAACCAAAAAGGAGCCTTACATGTGCGAGTAAAGAAGGTAGGAAAAAATACTACTCTAGGACAAATTATTAAGATGGTATCTGAGGCCCAAGGTACTAAAGCACCGGTACAGCAGCTTGTCGATCGTATTGCAGCTGTATTTGTGCCGGTGGTGATCGCTATTGCATTCATTAGTTTTGGCTTATGGTATGTGTTAGGTGGAGATGAATCCTTGCTCATGGCTGTTACCGCTTTTATCACGGTTTTGGTGATTGCCTGTCCGTGTGCGTTGGGTCTTGCTACACCTACCGCTTTGATGGTAGGCATTGGTCAGGGTGCAAAAAACGGTATTTTAGTAAAAGATGCCGCTGGTCTGCAGGCCTTGCAGGAGGCAGATGTTGTGATTTTGGATAAAACAGGTACGCTTACTGAGGGTAGGCCTCGATTGACTGATAGCTGGAAAGATGAAATGAGTATTGGAGAGGAGGACCTTGCATGTTGGAAGGCGCTTGAGGAATACTCTGAGCATCCGCTGGCAAAAATGATTGTTAAGGAATTGGCGCATGTGGAAGCTTCAAGCAGAATTGAAGATTTTCAGGCTATTACAGGAAAGGGTATTTCCGGCTTAAAAGAGGACAAGCTTTACTGGGTTGGTAATGCCCGACTAATGGAAGACCAAGGGGTAATTGTACCTGAAGAACTTAAAAATATCATAAAAGATTGGCAGAGCGAAAACCGAGCTTTTCTATTTTTTGGAGTGGGGGATGAGGTACGTATGAGCTATGCTTTTCGTGATGAGCCTAAAGATGGGCTTCAAGCGACCCTTGCCTCTTTAAAAAAGGAAGGATTGGAGGTAGTTATGGCCACCGGTGATTCAAAAAGCATGGCTCAGGTAATCGCTCAAGAGCTAGCGATCGATGAGTGGCATGGCGAAATGCTGCCTAGCGATAAGGCTAATCTGGTAAAGAGCTTTCAGGAAAAAGGTAAAAAAGTAGCCATGGTAGGAGATGGTATCAATGACTCGGAGGCGCTGGCTTCTGCAGATGTAAGTATCGCCATGGGAGAAGGAGCTGATATTGCAATAGATGTGGCCGATATTACCATCTTGAAGTCAGACATTAATCGCTTAGTTGCTGCTCGTCAATTGGCGAAGAATACACAGCGAATAATAAAGCAAAACTTATTTTGGGCATTTATCTATAACGTATTGGGCATACCGATAGCTGCAGGTTTGTTATATCCATTTTTTGGTTTTCTGCTCAACCCCATGCTTGCGGGGGCTGCAATGGCCTTGAGTTCAGTTTCGGTAGTTACCAATAGCTTGAGACTTAAAGCCAAATAAATGGTTTTTCAAGAGGTATCTCATTGTAAAATACATAGGTTTTAGGATTTATCTGAAATGATCGATACTCATTAAAGTGCAAGTGAGTTGTCCTGAAATAGCTTTACATTAAAAGTTAGATTATGGAAAAGAAAAATTATGTAACAACAAGATATTTTTCACTGATGGGCTAATTGATTTTGTCATTTAATGTTACTTTGTAATATTTAGCATGATAAATTTATGGTAATTCGATTTTGAGATGATGCTACATCTCATTTAGGTAGGTGTTTGATTATCTTTTTAATAGCTATTCTAGTCGGTTATATTGAGCTAATTCTTGCAGTGAGGTAGGTATGGTTTTTCTTATTTTGGCTAATATAAACATCAGGAAAGGGAATAAAAGGAATGTCTTTTTAAGGGCGCTTTTAGATAATTTTTTATCTTCACTTTTATGAGTATATTTAGATTTGATTAAACTTTTAAAGTATACTAGTAAGTCTATGTTTAATGCTCTGAAAAATAATACTTCCCTTATTGCTATTGAAGCGAATCCACAAGGGGATATTTTAGCGTTTAATATAGGCTTTGAAATAAAATTCCGGCATACTGTACTAACCTATAAGACCGATTATTCAATATATGACATTATCCACCCTCTTCAATGGCCTTTAGTTAAACGGTTGATAAGTACCAACAATCCATTATTAAATCAATCGACCCATTTATTAAAGACTACTACTACTAAAAGTGGCTGGGCTGAATTTGAATGGTCTATCTGCTTTAATGAACAGACTTATTGTTTCGATTTTATTTGTAGTGGAGAACCGCAAGCCAAAAGTTATGCTGACATGGATATGACAGTATTTTTAGATAGAATTAATGAAACCTTTTTGATTCTTAATTCTGAAGGGGTTTGTTTAGAAGTATCTAATAACTGGAGTGATCGCTATGGATTTTTACGTGAAGATTTAGTCGGAATGCATTTTAGTGACTTCGTGCCTGAAGAAGACCATCAATTGTGCCAAGAAGCATTTAGCGAGGTAGTTACCAATTGGGAATCTCATCCAGGCATCATTCATCGCTTGATACTCAAAAGTGGTGAGCAAAGATGGCTTAATACGCGATCCTATGTTTATCCAGATTACGAAAATATCTTCCTTATTTCAGAGGATGTCCATGAAAAAGAGGTGGCTAATTTCAGGTTTGCACATCAGCAGCAGATATTTCAAAAACTGGCGGAGCTGAGTCCTGAGGTTTCATTTGTTTTCAATTACACTCCCCAAAGAGGATTTGCATTTTCCTATGTCGCAGAAAAGATTAAAGCTTTATTAGGGGTTTCAGACCAGCAGGTATATTCAAAATGGGAATCTATTTTTGGGGATTTCTCAGAAGTATCCAGACTAAAAATTATAAAAACATTCTTCCAATCTAGACATGAAAAAAAGTCTTTTAGGATTGAAAGTGCCTATCATACTCGTTTAGGTAATCGACGGATCATTGAAATAAAAGCTCAGCCAGATATCTTATCAGATGGTCAGATCAATTGGTATGGGCATTTGCAGGATATTACAGAGATTTATGAAGTCAATCGAAATTTAGAAAGGTCTTATAGATTACTAGATTCGGTCACTGAAAATATACCAGGTGTACTTTTCAGGTTACAAATTAGTCAGAATGGTGTATTGTCCATTCCTTATATGACCTATGGGCTTATTAATTTTTCTAAAAATGATATAGATAGTTTTAAAAAGGACTTCAGGGTTTTAGGTAGACTTATTTTTAAAGAAGACCGAATGAAGGTTGTTGCCACTTTAAGGTTTTCTCAGAGAAAACTCAAACCTTGGAATGTTGACTTTCGCGTAAAAAAGAAAGGGCGCTATGCTTGGATTCGACTTATGGCGACGCCCTCTCTAGATGAAAATGGTGATTTTTTATGGAATGGACATTGCATGGATATCAGTAAGGAGTTTCAGCTTAGAGAGCGGTTGATAGATTCCAATAAGCTTTTCAACAGTATTATTTCCAATGTGCCTATCGGTATTTACATCTTTAGAAAGGGTAAATATCAAATTATGAACACTTATTTTTGTAATATATTCGGTCTAGAAAAAGAAGATATTCAAAATCAGCCGAGAATTATTACCGAAAGGATTCAAATAAAGGAAGAAAGATCTGAAAATATATCTGAAACAAACACTAGCCAAATGGAAATCCATCATTTTGAGGCTGCATACCAACATCCAGAAGGAGAAGTAAGATACTTAATGATTAATTCGGGGCACTTACATGACCATTCAAGCGAGTACGAATTAGGTATTGTGATGGACGTAACCGAAAGGAAAGTTTTCGAACAGAAATTGCAAGAACAAAACGATAAGCTATCGGAGCTATCTTTTTATGAAGCACACATCGTTCGTGCTCCAATTGCTACCATGCTTGGTATAATCAATGTAATTGATTTAGAAACCGACGAAGAGACCAAATTCAGTTTGATGAAAGAATTAAGGCCTCAACTGAATATCTTAGATGAAGTAATAAGGACTAAAATCCGAAAAATGGAAAGCTTTTAGTTCTTCATAGCTAGATAGCTAGCACTTCTCTTAAAACATCTGTCCAAAAACAATAAATACTTGTCTATCTTCCCCTGACAATCCAATATCACCCCTTATAATCGTTGACTGGTTCCAGGCCACCCTTCCACCAAGTGCAAATCCATATATCCAATTACCTTTCGTAAGATCGATTAGAGATTCAGCATGTCGGCCAAAGTCAAAAGCTGGTACAAAAGTAAATTCGAGATTTTGATTCCATACGTTCCATTCCATAAATCGAAACCTATTTTCTATTGTGCCAAATGCATAGGCTAAGTTTGCAAATCTAAACTTCTTGAAACCTCTCTGAGTATCTTCTCCACCGTAAAGGCCAATTCTACCCTCTACCGCACTCCATACGTCAAGTACTTCTTTCCAGTGAATATCACTACCATGGAGTCTACTTACCATAAACCGACCCGCTATTACATTTCTAAAGACACCTTCTTTATATACTGTCTTAAATCCCATTGCTTGGATTTGATGGCGCATAAAGCTAAAGTCTGAACCCATAAAGGGAAACGAGAAGCCATGGGAGGTTTCCAACAAAATTCCTTTTTCCGGATCCGGTTCAAAATCTCTGGTATCGTATATTAGTCCCGTCTTGTACTTTATCGACAGGCCGCCTTCGTAGCCACTAATATTATTTCTTCCCCAAAATGAATTCGGGTCATTTTGACCTCTTTCAAAATCACGCGTGATCCAGGTTTCGTTTTGTATGGCATCTATCCTTTCACCATTGTCAGAGCGTGATAAATCTTCAATGAGCTCACCATCATAATAGTTATAGTCATAATATAGCACGCCAAGTGCATTCACCCAGCGTAAACGTCCTTGCATATAGGTTCTTTCACCAATAAGATCCCATGCAAATTTGGTGTATTGTGCATAGTTGATAAAGCGATCAGTAAAAAAATTACCCATACCATCGGGGCGTGCTAAAGAGGCCCGATCGCGAAATTCAGAATAATGAAGCCCTGATGCTACATTGCCTTCTGCATCCGCAAAGCTAAGCTCACTAGGATTCTCATCCCCAAATCCAAAATATAGTTTGTTAGGATTGCTGGTGAAGTTCAAGATGGTTCTTATTCGCCACTTTGTGTCAAAGGCATAAGGCATGTCCAAATCAACAGCAGCCTTGTACTTACCGAATTGGGTAGCTCTAAGATTTAATCTTATTCGATGACGATAAGGGGTGTATCTGAAAAAGGGATCATCGCGAGTATTATTGTTGAAAAGTAAAATTCCCGCACCGATTTCCCCGCCTTGTATAGGGTCAAAGCCAAACCTAGGTAAGCCAGTAACAAACCAATTTTCTTTTTTCTTTTGATAAGATTCATCACTCATGCGCTTAGAGGCCGCAATTGGAAAAGGCAGATCACTTTCTTGAATCATTTCTTCTTCATTTGGATCTGTACGATCGGCTTCTTCCTGAGAATACGCATAAAAATGTATAGTAAAGATGCTAAGTAGCAGTAAAGTTTTTTTCATAATGGTTTTTTGTCTTCGCTAGTAAATCCTGGATTTACTTTTGATAAATAGCGGTTTTGTGATTTCTTAAGTTGGAGCTAAGGCCTGCGTATTAATTTAACTAACCGCCTCTACAGGTGTTTGAAATGAATAGACCAGAAGTGTAAACTACTCTACCTGAAATTCTACTCTTCTATTTTTACCTCTGCCCTCCTCATTTTTGTTAGAGGCTATGGCTTTGGCTCCACCCATTCCCTGTGTTGTCAATCGAGTTGCTGACACTCCTGCAGCTGTCAAATACCTTTTTACACGTTCTGCTCTCAGCTCAGAAAGTTCGAAGTTGAGTTGGGCAGTGCCTTGATTATCAGTATGGCCTATAATTTTTAACTTTAGTTCAGGGTTTTTTTCTAAACTTGTAAGCACCTCTTGTAAGCCCACATACGATGATTCAAGTAGTGAATCAGTTCCTGTATAAAACAAAATATCACTATAGTTAAAGCTTTTTCCTTTTTCGATCTTCCTTAGTTGTATTTCAAGGTAATTACTTTTGGTAGCTTCAGTTATCATGATTTGTTTTTTACTACTCATATAACCTTCTTGGGTAGCTAAGACCGTATAATAAACATTTTCAAGAAAGGTATAAGTTAACTCACCATCATCAGTTTTTTTTTCTATGAGATTTATTTCACTACCATAGCCATCTGATGTAATTTTTATTATGGCATCTACCTTTTCTCCGTCTTCATCCCTTATTTTTAAGTTTAATTTGCGAGTGCTGACTTTAGCAATCTCTATCTCATTTTGATCAGGTAGCATGCTATTTGGGGCTTCTTTTTTTTCTTTTTCGGGGGATGAGAACACTAGAGGCTTCTCTGATGTGCTTTCATAAATCCCAGGTAGTGAAACATCGCTTAAGTCTGCATAAACAATATCGCCATAACCCCTACTATCTGTTGTACTAACCCACACAGCCTTTTGATCGCCTACCCATCTAAAATATTGCTCAGATCCTTCGCTGTTGATCTTTGCCCCAATATTTTCTGGTGTTGTCCATTTTTGCCAGCTGTCATCTAGTCTTCGAGAAACAAATACATCAAATCCACCTATGCCCGGGTGTCCATTGCTCGAGAAATATAAGTACTCACCCGAAGCATCCATATATGGCGTTACTTCTTGTCCGTTGGTATTAATGTCATTTCCTAGGTTGATCGGTCTTTGCCAATCACCATCCACATTGAAGCTGACGTAAATATCTTCGTTACCTCGGCTTGCATAGCTATTCATAGCGATCAAGAGAAAGCGTAATTTTGGATCTAAGTAATAGCTTTCATGGCCAGAGCTGTTACGCAAAGAGTTGATTTTAACATTTTCTTCATGAAGCCATTTTCCCTCTTGCAGACGTGCTATACTTATTCCCTGACTTTTCTTATTTTCATTACTTTTTGAGACTTGGTGTCCACCTAGGTACATGATATTGCCTTTCACCAATAGTACCGATCTAGTTCCGCTTTTATTTAAATTACTCGCTAATGGTTTTGATGTACTCCAGTTACCGTCTTTTTGCTTTACACTATAAAGAATTTCACCTTTTACCCCAAAAGGCTTTGGGTTTTCCACATATTTCGCCCTTGAGAAAAAAATGGTATCTCCGGTGGCAGAAAAATATGGACTGCTTTCGTCTAAACCGCTGTTGGCATCTGTAGGCAGCGGTAGTATTTGTTGACATGAACCAAATCTTATTATAGCGAAAAAATAAATAATTATTGAAAAAAAGATTAGTTTAAGCTTCATGGGTGAATTATTTTTAAAAAATAAATTTATTTGATCTAGTATTGCAAAAATAACAAAAAAATATCCTAAAGTTTAGAGGATATATCTGTTCAATGTTAAAAACTGACTTTTAAGTTTGAGTGTTTCATTGCTATTTATTAATTGTCAAATATCCTTAGCGTCTTGAAAAAAGCTTACTAGTACTTATTCTTGAATCTAATTTTTAATTAGATATAATTAAATAACCCAACTTGTTAACGAACACCTTAGACTAAGACAAGTATGACTTTAAAGGATCCACTAAATATGTTTTATGCCTATCTGAAAGAATGTAAAAGTTACCGTTCCGAAAGTTTAACGCAGCCTCAAGATAACTAGAAAAAACTACAAAACATTGTGTACAACATCGAGTGACATTGTGTAATTTTTGAGGGCATAGTGTATCACAATGAGGGCATTGTGACTGAAATGGTAAAATTATTGAGAAGCATCATCACTTATATCGAGATAATAAATACCTCTATTTCAAGTTGATTTACTATGATTAAATTCATTACTTAATGACAAAATAGCTCAGTTCTGTAAATTAACGGATAAGCATAATATATTTTCAGTTTGAGATGCCTAGTTGTGAAAAATGATTGGTATTTTCGGTGGATGAATTTGAGCTAAGCAAATAACTAGAATTGTAAACAACGGTCTACAGATCAAGCATCCTCAAGTAGATTTGTTTCAAAATTAAATTCTTTACCCGTATATTGTAATCATCATGTCTTTAGTTTAGCCAGTTACCCTATTTGACCCATTAATGAGCCTATCAGATCAGTTTATATTATTTGATTTACTTCCTATTGGGGTTGTTTTGCTTAGTAGAGAAAAGGTAGTGTATGCTAACCAGAAAGCCAAAGAGACCGAGCTTCATAAGTTTCAACAAACTACTAACTTTCTTATGTGTGCAGGACATCCTCATACAGAGCTTAGTTCAACCTCATTGCCTTTGAAAGGTACTTTAGTCTGGCACGGCAATCAATACAGATGGCAATTGAGTCTTTTCTCTGAAGGATTTTTTCAGTTGATTTTTAAAATATCAAGTGAAAGTAATTTTTCTTTGCATGATCGGGTTGATAAAATCTCAGCAGTGTATGACAATAATGGAATACCCGCTCTTGTCACTGATGTGCATAAAAACATTCTTTATATCAACTCCGAATTAAGCCATGTGCTGGGTGTGCAAGTTAAGCACCTTGAAGGAGAAAAGTTAGATACTTTAGGTTTTGACCACGATTCCTTACTTGTTTGGGAAAAACAATTTGATCGGTTAAGAAATGATCCCTCCCCATTTAGAGAGATCATACATCTTGATAATGATAAAGTCATATCAGGGCTTTTTTCTCCTATATTTGATGAAAGGACTGAACTTCGTGCTGTATTAGTAAGCTTTAAGAATCTAACACCTGTCTATGAGCAACATCATGCTTTGGCCAAAGAGATAGAAAGGTTCGATCAGGCATTTTCACTAGCCAAAGTGGCTACTTGGGAGATTCGCACGGAGGAAGATGTTATTCTACTCAATAAAAGTTTTTGCGAATTGCACGATATTCATCTTAGTGATTATCAAGGCAAGAGAATGCTGATTGCTGATTACATCAAATACCATGTTCATCCTTCAGATCATGATATATTCTTAACTTCTTATCAAACCTTTTTTCAAAGTGATCTTTCTACGGAAGAAGGAATAGTTCACTATCGTATTTTTTGTGGCTTAGAAAAAAAGGTGAAATGGATTAAAGCAACCGCTAAATCGAGAAAGATCGCTTCAAGAATTTATGGTCTTTACGGCACCTTACAGGACCAAACAGCTGTAAAGAACGTTGAGCTCAAATTTAAAAGTTATCTGAAAAACCTTGAGCGTGTGGTGGAAAATAAGACCGCCGAACTTATTGAAAGCAAAAGAAAACTTGATGATGCCTGTCATCTTGCTGGATTAGGCTCTTGGGAATTTTACATAGAGAAGGAAGAGTATCGGTTTAATCCTATTGTCATTAAGATGCTAGCGCTGGAGGATACACCTTTTGCTAAGAAGCAAAAAATCAAGCACTCAATATTTATACAAAGAATTCATCCTGAAGATCTAGAGGAGTACTTGGAGAAATCTTATGTAGCCATTAAAAACAATGACCCTGACAAGGTACATTATCTGAACTATAGATTGCTCGGTGGAGACGATCAGTATAGACAGCTTTATGTGAGCATCAAGGTACTTCTTGATGCCAATGGGCAGCATTTAAAGCATTATGGTACGATACAAGATCTAACCCGCTATCATGAAATATTAGATAGAAATAAATTACTGCAGTCTATCGTACAAAATACCCCAGACCTTATTGCTACGATGAACCAATCAGGAGAAATTGTTTACTTCAATCAATCCTTAAAAAACTTTTACTCGCTTTCTGACAATGATCGAATAGTGCGCGACAGCCTTCAATGGCAAGCAATGACCAATGATTTGTCATTCATTTTCAATGAAGAGGTTCAAGAGGCACTAGAAAAAATTGGGGTTTGGAGTGGTGAGGTAGTACTTAGAAAGCCCAATGGCGCTAAGGTGCCAGCATCCCAAGTAATCATTAATCATAAAGATGATGATGACAAGCTGAAATATTATTCTTTCATTATTCGTGACATTTCCGATCAGAAGAGAATAGAAAAAGATCTGATTTTCAAAAATAATGAGTTGGACACTTTTATCTATCGGGCCTCTCATGATTTGAAAGGTCCAATTACCACCTTGATGGGATTGAGTAATGTTGCCACCCTTGATCTGACAGACTCGAAGGCAAAGAGATATCTTCGTTTGTATGATTCTGAAGTGGAGCGAATGCGAGATATTGTTGTTTCTCTTGTTGATCTTACAAGAATAAAAGACCAAGAGGTGAAACTAGAGCGTGTGAATATAGATCAATTTTTAGACCAGCAGCTACAGCGCTTAAGTGATTTGCCAGGGTATGAAAAGGTTGATTTTCATTGCGTAAATGAATGTAGAGAATATTTTGTGACTGATTTACAGGTTTTTAGTATTATATTCAAGAATATAGTTGAAAACAGTATTGTTTTTCAGGCTCATGATCGTAAGGCTGAAATTATCATTCGGTTTACTACCATTAAAAACCCTGATGGACTTTTTATGGTAGTTGAAGACAATGGTCTAGGTATTCCTGATGAGGCTAGGGACAAGTTATTTAATATGTTTTACCGAGGAAGTGAAAGGTCCAAGGGGAGTGGATTAGGTCTATATAACTTTAAGAATGCAGTTGAAAAACTAGGTGGTTATTTTAATTTGGATAGTACTCTCAATAAGGGTACAAAAATAAGTGTATTTATACCTTCGCAATAGAGCAATAGGCAAGAACATGTTATGGAGCAATCTGAAAGTTTGAATTCGAAAGAAAAACTAATACAGAAATTACAGGCGATAAATAACCCGTATTTGATAACTCAGATTGAAATAATTTTAGAATCAGAGGGCTCAGTAAAAAAGGTAGGTCAATTTGCTGAGAAGTATCCAGACCTTTTGGGTTTTGGTGACATGGAGCTAAATAATCAAAAGGTGATAACTGGTATCACAGATCTAAATACTGACAATTGGCTATCACGTTATGAGTTGAAATCAATTCCTTTTTTAAGCCTTATTAGTTTTATTTTACTAATCCTTCTAGCGTATTTTTTCAATGTATACCCAAGAGTCTCTGACCATCTTATTTTTTATTTGAAATTCCGTTAATTGTATTAGTTGCATTATGGACTGTCTACATAATTGATTTTATATTTATCCTATACCAGATTATAAAAAATAATATCAGAGTTGAATGGGAGGAGTTTTTGTTTAGAATACTGGCTTTGCTAGTTCCGCCTATTAGATTACTTTCAAGGCAATTAAATGCGGTTGATAAGGTTTGGATACCTTTTTACGGTTGGTCATTGGCTAATGAAAAGCTAGAATTGCATGTAAAATCTGCTTTTAGTAGACCCATATTAATTATTGCCTTCCTTATCATTCCAATATTACTTGTAGAATGGTTTTTTGTAGATGCATTGTCAGCTCTTGTTGGTTTTGAGATTGAATTTTTTTAAATTCTTTACAAGCGTTTATATGGTTTGCTATTGCATTTGAGTTTACTTTTATGCTAAGGCTTACAGATTATAAAACCGATTATTTTAAGCAAAATTGGATTGATGCGGTTATCATCTTGTTGCCTTTGTTATCTTTCTTAAGGGGCTTTAAAGTGATGAAGGTTATCAAAACTGGTAAAATGACCAAAGTGTATAGGTTAAGGGCTATTCTCCAGAAAGCGGGACAAGGCTTTATTTTAGCAAAGTTTTTTTAAAACTAATGAGATACAGGACAGATCTACAAGTCAAAATCTTGAGAAAGAAACTGCATAATAATTTAAGGGAGAGAAAAAGGATAGAAGAAGAAATTGCTGCGTATGAGATGATAATATCAAACAAAAAATGGAAGGAACTAGATTCTTAGTGAGGATTTTATATTGCTAATTCCTAATATACGTTGTCCTAAAAGTTTATTAATAAGTAGTCAATTTATCTATAAATAACTTTAGCTAAAGCTTAGAATAACCTTTATAAGGCTAGGTTTATTTTTCGTTATATTTCCACTGTAAGCCAGATAAAGTGGTTAAAATATCTGAATTTAACGCTAATAATTATGTGATACTTTGGAAAGGAATAAATATCCTATTACCTTTGCAAACCCTAATGTAAAAGGGATCTTAATCGAAGGAATAATATAACATATTAATACAATGAAAAGAACATTCCAGCCCTCGAAAAGAAAGCGCGTGAACAAACACGGTTTTAGAAAAAGAATGGCTTCTGCAAACGGTAAAAATGTATTGGCTAGAAGAAGAGCTAAAGGTAGAAAAAGATTAAGTGTTTCTGACGAAACTTATAAGAAGTAATACTTTTTTTACTATTGAATTGTAAAGCATTTTGTTTGAGCTTATCTTAAACAAAATGCTTTTTTTTGTTTATGAATAAACTGCCTAAATCGTCTATATTACGTCACAAAAAAGATATCACCCTACTTTTTAAGAATGGTGATGGTCTTTTTCAGCATCCTTTCAAGTGTTCTTACATCTGTCAGAATACTGAGAGTGCTGAATTCAAAGTGTTGTTTTCAGTGTCTAAAAGAAATTTTAAACGTGCTGTAGATCGCAATCATATTAAAAGGATCATGAGAGAGTCCTTTCGTCAAAACCGACAGTCACTTCATCGGTTGGTACATGATCATCGTCTTAAATTAAATCTTTCATTCGTCTACATACATAAACAAATAGAAGCATATTCGTTGATTGATGCAAAAATAAAGAAGATGCTTCATCGTTTGGAAATGGAGGTAAATGCAAAAATGCTTGCAGACTAATCATTAGCGTTGTTATTTTACTCTTTTACCTACCGCTTAAGTTCAAAATTTTCATCTAAAGCAACTATCCGCTTTTATTGTGGTTGATAATATAGTATATTAAAACTTTGGTAGGTAGGCGTGTCCTCTACTTATCCCCTTAATGTTGCTTACGCATTCAAATTTTATTATATGAATAAGTTTAAAAAAATCAGTCTCCCATTAGCATTGGCTGTATTTGTTTTGGCCCTTGTATCTTTTCGTTCGCAATTTGCAGATGACGATAAGTACTTCCAAATAGCTAAAAACCTCGATATTTTCGCGACGCTGTTTAAAGAGATTAATAGCTATTATGTGGATGAAGTAAACCCTTCTGACGTAATGAAAAAAGGAATAGAGGGAATGCTTGAGTCTTTAGATCCTTACACCAATTTTATTCCTGAGGACGATATAGAAGATTTCCGTACGATGACAACTGGTGAATATGGGGGGATTGGATCTCTCATTGGTAACAGAGGAGGGAAAAATATGATATTAATGCCTTACACAGACTTTCCAGCACATAAAGCTGGTTTAAGAATTGGTGATGAGCTTTTAGAAATTGATGGTATCGATGTGACAGATAAGTCAACGCCAGACATCTCTAAATTGTTAAAAGGGCAAGCGAATTCTTCTTTTACTATCAAAATACAAAGATTCGGAGAAGAAGAGCCTAGATTGATTGAGCTTAAAAGAGAGAAAATTACCGTTAAAAATGTCCCTTATTATGGTCTGATCAATGATGATGTTGGTTATATTAAGCTATCTGATTTTACAACGGGTGCTGGTAAGGAAGTGAAGAATGCAGTGATAGATCTAAAAAGCCAAGGGGCAAAATCCATTCTTTTAGATTTAAGAGACAATCCAGGCGGCTTATTAAGTGAGGCAGTTAATGTTTCTAATGTTTTTGTTCCTAAAGGGTCTGTAATTGTAAAGACTAAAGGTAAGGTTGAGGACTGGAATAAGACTTATAAAGCGCTTAATGCCCCAACGGATTTAGATATTCCGGTGGCCGTGCTTACGAGTAGTAGATCTGCTTCTGCAGCGGAAATTGTAGCTGGTGTAATCCAAGATTATGATAGGGGGGTACTTATTGGACAAAAGACTTTTGGTAAGGGTTTAGTTCAAGCGACGAGACCTTTGACCTATAATTCTCAATTGAAAGTCACTACCGCAAAGTATTATATTCCTAGTGGCCGTTGTATTCAAGCTATTGACTATAGTAACAGAAACGAGGATGGCAGTGTAGGTAAAGTACCAGATTCTTTGATTAACTCTTTCGAAACGCTCAATGCGTCAAGGATTGTGTATGATGGTGGAGGTGTAGACCCAGATATTGTTGTAAATGATAAGTCTTATGCACCCATTACACGCAGTTTGGTAGGGAAATCTTTGATTTTTGATTGGGCCACTGAGTATCGTCAAAAAAATGAGTCTATCGGTGACCCTAGAAAGTTTGCTATTTCAGATAATGATTATAAAAACTTTATCAATTGGCTGTCTGATAAAGAGTATGACTATACTACCAAGGTGGAAATTACCATTGATGAGCTAATAAAGTCGGCTAGGAAGGAAAAGTATTATGATGAAATAAAAGATCAGATTTACGAGCTCAAGGGTAAGATGATGCACAATAAGGAGCAAGACCTGATTACCTTTGAAGAAGAAATCCGTATGTTTATTGATCAAGAAGTAGTTTCTCGGTATTACCAGCGAGAAGGAATTATTCAAAATTCTTTTTCAGTTGATCCTATGGTAAATGAGGCTACAAAAGTACTTTCCAATCAAGAACAATATGCCTCATTGTTAGCACCAAACCAAGAGGTAGAGAGCGCGTATGATTGATTATATTTTGCTATTCCTATCGGGGGTTGTAGGAGGCTTTATAGCAGGTTTTTTAGGTATAGGGGGAGGTTTAATCTATATATTAATCCTCCCCATTGCCCTTATCCATTTAGGTATTCATGATTCTGAACTTGTAGCCTTCACTATTGCTAACTCTATTTTTGCTACTTTTTTTGCATCATTATCTGCCTCTATTCGCCTTATTAGAAACAAATCCTTTTATCTTAAAGAGACTTTACTTATCGGTGGATTTGGTGCATTTGCAGCTATTTTGACTTTAAACTTTGTGGTTATTCAGGAGTGGTATTCAAGGCCTATTTTTACCTTGGTTGTAATGCTTTTCATCATTTTTTTGATGATTCAGAAAGTAGGTCAATGGCTTCAAAAAAGAAAAAGATTAAGTAAGGAGGAGAATGTGGGGGAAGATCATGATGAGGTAAAATCTAAATTAAGGTGGTCGTTTTCAGGTATATTAAGTGGAGTTATGTCAGCCTTAAGTGGATTGGGAGGAGGAACGATCCTCGTCCCCATACTTACTCAGAGAATGAACATGAACATGGCTAAGGCTAAGTCTATTTCTTTGGGAATGATTTGTATTGCTTCTTTATTTATGTCATTATACAATATGGTCAAACTACCCGCTCAAACAGTGGATACTCTTAGTTCAGGTTTTGTAGTTTTTACTGCTTCTGTTCCAATGGCTTTAGGGGTTGTTATTGCGAGTCCTCAGGGTGTGGAGGTGGCACGTAAATTGAGCGAAGAGCAGATCGGTAGGTTGTTTTTCGCTTTTTTGGTGATTGTTATTTTAGTGAAAAGTTTCGAATTGGTTCAAGTACTTTGAGTAATCATTTATTGTTACCTTTGTTGTAAAGCAGTTCATCTTAATTTATATCCTTTACAATCAATGGGTCATTATTTAATATCAATAGAAACTTCCACTTCTGTTTGTTCTGTAAGTTTGCTTAGTGAGGGCGAAATCTTAGCTGAACAAAATCTATTTTTAGATAAGAGCCACAGCTCCAATTTAATGCCCATTATTAGACACTTAATGGCTTATGCTAATTTGGAAATGAACCAGCTATCCGCTGTAGCGGTTTCCCAAGGGCCTGGTAGTTATACAGGGTTGAGAATTGGTGTGTCCACAGCAAAGGGTATTTGTTATGCGCTAGATTTGCCGCTAATAGCAGTTGACACCTTACAGGCTATGGCCTATCCAGTTATTAAGTCTAAAAATTGGGACAAAAGTACACTTTTTATTCCTATGATTGATGCCCGACGGATGGAAGTATACTCCGCTGTGTTCTCATCTCAAGGGGAGAAAATAGAAGAGGTAAGTCCTGTGATTTTGGATGAATTCTCTTATCAAAAGTATGCCAATCGACCACTCGTCTTTTTCGGTAATGGAGCAAAAAAGGCAGAGAGTTTACTAATAGCTAATCTTCCTCAGGTAGAATTATTATATCATGTTCAGGCCTCTTCGATTGGAGTTGGAAAGCTCGCTTATCAAAAGTTTTTAGATAAAGACTTTGTGGATTTAGCCTATTTCGAGCCTTTTTATTTAAAAGCTTATCAAGCTGGTAAACCAAAAAAGAGAAGATAGTGTTCTTATGGTGTTGTAAATAAAACTCTAACCAATATGGATGAAATAGTAAATAAAGTAGCTAAGAGCCCTTTAAAGCAAATTGACTTAGAAGAAATATACCCCAAGGAAGAGATTGCTGTTTTTGATATGAAGCCTATGCTCTTTCAAGAAATG